>JBEKHQ010000372.1:0-4435 GCA_050012195.1 Bryobacteraceae bacterium
CCAGAACCAGGTGAACGCGCTGATACCGTACGAAGTCAGCGTGGACACGTCTCTGCAATTGCTGGTGCAACGAGGGGCGACGTACTCGGTGCCGGTGCAGATCAATATGGCGGATGCTCAGCCCGCGGTGTTCAGCAGCGGCGGCGTGCCCGGGTCCGCCGGAGTGATCCAGGTGTATCCGAGCGCTGGAGGGCAACCGTACTTTGCAAGCCCAAGCGCGCCCGCCCACGCAGGCGACACGATCATCCTGTATTGCAGCGGCCTTGGCGTGGTGAATCCCGCTGTCACCGACGGGGCGGCGCCCGGACAACAGTTGTCCAAAACCGTGAGCAGCGCGCAATTGATGATCGGCGGTCAATCGGCGCAAGTGAACTTCTCGGGCTTAACTCCGGGATTCGCAGGCTTATACCAAGTGAATGCGGTGGTGCCCGCAGGGACCGAGACCGGAGCGAACGTGCCCGTAACACTGGCTATTGCTGGGCAAACGAGCCCTCCCGTCACGCTGTCGATTCAGTGACCGCCCGGCGCCGGGTTTGGCCCCGGGAGTTGAAGTTGACTGCTCCGCCGGCACAGGCGAAAATAGCTTACACTCGTCTAAAGGAAGAAACGCACAAGGTAATTTGACTTCGCTGCCGTTATGAGAATCAAATCCATTTGGTTGGCTTGCATCGTTGCGGTCTCGCTCATTTCCACCCGCGCCAACGAGCCCCCTTTACACGGAGTCCCGCGCGCCGCCACGCCGTCCGTCGACCCCGCCGTTTTGAGTTCGGCCGATGTCGATTCCGTCGTGCAACACGCCGCGGCTTCGGTGAATTCCGAGGCGCTGGTGATCGCCGTGACGGACCGGCAAGGCGACATCCTGGCCATCTATCAGAAACCGGCCGCGCCGCCCACCTCGACCGCTAATTTCGGTATCCAGGCGGATTCCAAGGAAGTGGCCGTTGCGCTGGCTCGCACGACGTCGTTCTTCAGCAACGATCAGGCGCCGCTTTCCTCGCGTACGGTGCGATTCATCAGCGGCATTCATTTTCCTCCCGGCATTCCGTTCACCAGCAACGCTCCGCTCTACGGAATCGAAAACACCAATCGCGGTTGCGGGTTTAATACGACCTTCCTTCCCGGACAATCCGTGCCGCCGGCGCGGTCCATCGACGGGTCGAGTCCCGGCCTGGGAATTTTGACCGGCAAGGCGGATCTGTACGACAGCGTTCCGACCGCGGTGAATCCGGGCGGCGTTCCGCTTTTCAAGAACGGGATACTGGTCGGCGGCGTCGGCGTGACGGGCGTGAGTTCGGACGTGGCCGAGTACGCGGCGCTTATCGGGTCGGTTGGCGCCGGATTTGGTCCGACACCCGCGGCGCCGGGCGTGGTGATCGTCGGCGGCATTGCCTTGCCGTGTGTGATTCAGAAAACGATGCCGGCGGGCTACAGCGCGGGGTCCGCGGACGGCACATACGTGCTGGGACCGCTGAATAGCCCGGGACCCGATCCGAACTTCGATCTGATCGAGCGGCAGGCTGGCAAAGTTGGCAGCCTGACGCTCGAAGATGTCAACCAGATCGTCAATACCACGGTGGCGGTAGGCAATACAACGCGCGCCGTAATCCGATTGCCGATCGGGACCCGCGCCAAGTTTGTCATCGCGGTGTCGGATCTGGACGGAAGCTTGCTCGCCTTGTATCGCATGCACGACGCTACGATTTTCAGCATCGACGTGGCCGTGGGTAAGTCGCGCAACGTGATCTTCTTCAGCGGTCCGAACCGCTTGACTACCGATCTCCCGGGCGTCCCCATGGGAACGGCGGTGACCAACCGCACTATCAGCTTCGGCGGACAGCCCCTGTACGCGCCCGGCATCGATTACTCCTCGCCTGGACCGTTTTTCAATCTCTACAAATTCGACACCATGAATGCATGCACGCAAGGATCGCAGCCTGCCAACGCAAATCAGAACGGCATCGTCTTTTTCCCCGGCAGCGTTCCGCTGTTCAAAAACGGCGTGCTGGCCGGCGGACTGGGAGTGAGCGGAGATGGCGTGGACCAGGACGATTTCGCCACCGCAGGCGGCGCCGTGGGTTACCAAGCGCCGGCCGGTATCCGGGCCGATCAGATTATCGACCAGGGCGTGCGTCTTCCGTACCAGAAATTCCCGCGCAATCCGACCGACTGAGTTTAGTTGGTAGGGCCGTCGAACTTGATAGTCGAGTCCACGGAATAAACTCGCACGCCGCTCAGCAGCGGGCGGAGCATCTGGAGCACGATCGCATCGCCCTGGGTTTTCATCGAGAATTGGGAGCTGTCCCCGTGCTCCACCGGAAAT
Source organism: Bryobacteraceae bacterium (assembly GCA_050012195.1). Taxonomy (GTDB): domain Bacteria; phylum Acidobacteriota; class Terriglobia; order Bryobacterales; family Bryobacteraceae; genus Palsa-89. Next base: position 2,321 of record JBEKHQ010000372.1, read on the forward strand.
TGTCTTGTTCCGAAGGGCGGAATCTGAACTTCGTAGGCGCTGGAGCAGATAGGCTTGAGTTCGCCGGCGGACGCCGATTTTCCGGGTAAGGAATAAAGGTTGCCGGACGAATAGCACAGCGATGCCAGCACAGGACGCTCGGAAACGTTCACCAGCGAGACCAGATTGCCGTGCATCTCATCCACGTCGCTGGAGAACCAAGGGTTCCGGGTTGGAAAAGCGACTTCGCGGAGAGTGCTGACCAGATGGTTTTCGACAACGCACTCGCTGGCGCCCGATACCGCGATCACCGCCGAAAGCTCGCGCGAGGGAACCCTCTCGCGAATTTTGACCCAGGCACTGCCGCTGTCGCCGGAGATGTCCAGACGATAAGTGGCGCGTTCCGCCGCTTGCACCGTCACCGTCGTTTGGGCGTGCCCGGCCAGAGGAACCAGAGCGCCGCTGGAGCGATGCGCCTCCACCTGAACGACCACGTCGCGGTCACCCAGGTTTTGTAGGGCGATGCTGGACCAGCATGAAGCGCCGTAGTCCAAGGACGGCAGCACGCTTTCCACGTACCGTTCTTTTTCCGAAGCTTTTATAGACGACTTTTCGGAGGCTTTTTCCGAGGCCCTTTCTGAGGCCCGCTGAGTTGCCTGCTGGCCGGCGCCGGCGGAAGCGAGCATTAGCAGAACGGGAAGCAAACGATGGCCCATCACTATTCTCTTCGGCAGGCGCGCTGGAAACTATAGGAGGCGCGTGCGATGGCGAGTACGGCGTTGCGGGTATCGTTATTATATGGCGCTATCTCGCTCGGGCCGCCGGCTCGAGATCGCGGATCGGGAAGTGCATCTGTGGGCCGTTCGATTCGACGCCTCGGAACAGCATTTTGAGCAGTGTCGCCAGTGGTTGGATGCCGGCGAACGCGAGCGGGCCGCGCGCTTCCATTTCGAACGCCACGCGCGAGTCTTCACGCTTGGCCGCGCCTCGCTGCGGGCGCTCATCGGTGCGTATCTCGGCCGGCGGCCCGAATCGATCCGCTTTCGTTACGGCGCCAAAGGCAAGCCTTCGCTCGACGAGCCGGGATCGGAGGGCTTTCTGTTCAATTTCTCGAACTCGGGGCCGTTCGGGCTCTACGGTTTTACGTGGGGCTGCGAGCTGGGCGTCGATGTCGAGGAACTGCGCCCGGTGCCGGAGATTGAAGCCATCGCCGCGCGCTTCTTTGCCCGCGACGAAGTCTCGGATTTGATGAGCCTGCCCGAGGCCGAACGCCCGCGCGCCTTCCACAGTTGTTGGACGCGGAAGGAAGCGTACATCAAAGCCGTGGGCGACGGACTCTCGGTGCCTCTGGACAGTTTCCGCGTCACGCTTCTCCCGGGCGACCCGCCGAGGATGACGCAACTCAACGGAAGCGAGCAAGCCGCGCGAGGCTGGACGCTGCAGGATGTCAGTCCGACGCCGGAGCATGCGGGCGCGCTGGCCTATCCGGATCGACCGCGCCCGCTCGTGGTGAATTCGTTGGTGACGGTGAGCGAGCTGCTCGACGACCTGGCGTTTTAGCGTCTGCTCGGGGCGGTAAGATGGACGCATGCACAACGAATTCACCGCGATTGTCGAGGAAGATGGCCCGTGGTACGTCGCGTACTGCGCCGAAATGCCCGGCGCCAACGGTCAAGGTCAATCGCGTGAGGAATGCCTGGCGAATCTTCGCGAGGCGATCACTCTCATTTTGGATTACCGCCGCGAGGAGTCATTGCGATCGTTGCCGCCGGACGCCAAGCGGGAACTCGTCATAATCGGATGAAGCTTGAGCGCCTTCTCCGGCATCTTCGCCGGTACGGTTGTGTAATGCGTCGAGAGGGCAAAGAACACGCACTTTGGGAGAATCCGCAGACGGGCCACCTGGAAGCTGTGCCGCGTCATTCTGAGATCGCTAACCTTCTGGCGAAGAGGATTTGCCGCAAGCTTTCGATCCCCGACCCGCCCGGCTAGCCCGTCCCGCGAATTGCCTGTCCAGCACGCCAGGCGCTTGCCGATGAACGTTGAGATGTATCGGTCCGTCGTAGGACAGACCAGGCGATGCCTGTCAATCCCGTTCCCGCAGAGATCAGCGCCAGGACGGGCCAATACTCGAAT
>JBEKHQ010000373.1:0-4432 GCA_050012195.1 Bryobacteraceae bacterium
GCCAGCATCTCGGCGAGCTCCTTTTCGACCGCGGAGAAAGATCGAGCCATGCCGATACCGGAGGAAGCGCCGCCGCTGGGCAAGCCGAAAATCAGCTCGCCGAACAGATCGGCGCCCACTGGGATGGGCGATGCGAAGTGGATTTCCAGTCCTAGCAAAGGCGCCAGGCTGGTGGATTCCGGCGAAGACCCTTTCACCGGGAAGGCGCTTTCCGCGTGAAGCTCCGAACTGCCGCGCGCCGCTCGAACCACCCCTACGTCTCCAGAAATTTCGAGGATCACTCCGACAGGCAATCCGAACAACAGGCTGCCGGTCTTGAGGTGGTCTTCAAACGCGGCATCCAGCGATTCATAGCAGGAAGCGCTTAGCCGATGTAGTCGCTTCAAATGCTCGGCCAGCCGAGCCAGATCGTGTGACTGTCTAGAATATTCAGACGTATCGTCTGAGAAGCCGCGCTCTTCTTGGCGAATGAGCGCCAGTTCCGGCGAAACTGCCATCTACTTACTTGTAACCCGAATCGCGCGCTCACCACAATAGAATTTTGCCCGAAACTCTTGTTCCGATCGCGATTCCAAGAATCGGCGGCATGAAAAGTCCCTAACTATGTCAATGAGCGTAGTGGTAATGGCCAAACCAGAACCCCATTTTGCTCATATAGGAACTGGGGGACGCTAGCCGCGCGGGCGTGGAGATAAACGATACGTGCCGCCGGAGCCGAAACTGTCGCGCTCTGCGGGAACCGCGTGCGATTCTTCAGCGGGCGCGCGATCCGGTTCCGCAACGTCAGGTTCCGGATTGACCCGGCTGATCGGTGCGTTCAGCACGATGGACAGCAGCGTGAAAGCGAGCGACGAGCTTCGAAGCACGACCTTCATAGGGGGGAGGCGTCCTGCTACATTCATCATAGTCCTTATGAAAGAGCCCGGAACAGCGCCCGTGCCTTCCGCGCCGCCGCAGGCCGCCCTGCCGACGCCGGAACCTCGTTGGCCGTCGATACTAGCCCTGTTGGCCACCGCCGGCCTGAATCTCGTTTTGCCCGCGCACTTGCGTTACGGACCTGGGTGGTTGTTGGTTGCGATCGTAGCGGTGCTGCTCATTCCAACGATGATTGCGCGTCATGTTGGGAAGAACGAACTGTACCGGGTGCTGGGCCGAGTGGTATTGGGTAGCGTAACGGCGTCGCTGGTCTGGTCGTTGACATTGTTGATCAGCCGGTTGCCCGCCCACAGCGATTCGCCTCAAGTCCTGTTGCGGGCGGCGGCCGCGCTTTGGGTCGCGAACATTCTCGTATTCGCGTCCTGGTATTGGCGCCTGGACGCGGGTGGTCCCCACGCCCGCGACCTGCGGCCATCGCATGCCGACGGCGCCTTTCTTTTTCCTCAAATGGTGATAGCGGGGCAGCGCGCGCGGAATTGGCATCCCGGCTTTGTGGATTATCTGTTTCTGGCCTTTAACACCAGCACGGCGTTTTCGCCCACGGATGTCCCGGTGTTATCCCGCTGGGCCAAAGTGATGATGATGATTCAGGCTTTGATCTCGCTCGGCACACTGGTGATCGTCGCGGCGCGGGCGGTCAACATACTTTGAGGGCGCGCGAGAAGCGCCTTACAGCGCTTGCTTGCTGGGGCTGGCGACCAGGTGCGCATCCAGCATCTTTTGGACTTCGGTTTTCCCGACGGCCCCGACCTTTTGTTCCACCACTTGGCCGCCCTTGAACAGCAGCAGCGTGGGAATCCCGCGGACGTTGTAGCGCATCCCGGTGGCGCCGTTTTCATCGATGTTCAGTTTGCCGACCTTGACTCGTCCGGCATAATCGGAAGCGATGGAATCCACCGTCGGCGACATCATCCGGCAGGGTCCGCACCATTCCGCCCAAAAATCGACCAGGACCGGGACCTCCGAGTTCAGGACTTCTTTGTCCCAGCCCGCGTCAGTAAAAGTAACGGTGTTCGCACCAGCCATGCCTTTGATCTCTCCTCTTTCAATATATACGATGTCGTAAACTGCTCCAAGGATTCAACTGGAAGTCATCCGCTGATAGAGTGCCGCATACTGCGCGGCCGAAGATTCCCACGAGAAATCCTTTCCCATCCCCCGCCGCATTATTCCAACCCATCGCTCCTGATTCGCATAGGCTTCCTGGGCCGAGTGCATCGCGGCGAGCAGCGCGTCGCCCGAGTACTCCCGGAACTTGAATCCGGTTTCCTCATCAATCGTATCATCCAGCCCTCCGGTGGCGCGCACCACCGGTACCGTACCGTAGCGCAGGCTGTAGATCTGGTTCAGCCCGCAAGGCTCATAGCGGCTGGGCATGAGAAACATGTCGGCGCCGGCTTCGATGCGGTGCGCCAAGCCGGTGTCGTAGCCGATCCGCAAGCCCACTTTGTCCGGATACGCATACGCCAGGTATCGGAACATGGATTCAAATTCCCCGACCCCCGAACCGAGCACCGCCAGCGAGAGATTCTGCTCCAGCAAACGCGACGCGACCTGCGCGAACAAGTCGAAACCCTTTTGGGCCGCGAACCGAGAGACCATGCCGACTAATGGCCTGTCCAGGCGGTCCGCCGGCAATCCCAGCTCGACTAGCAGTGCGCGCTTGCACTCCCGTTTACCTGCCAGGTCTTCGGTCGAATACTTTTTCGCGATATGCGAGTCGCGCGTCGGATCCCATTCGACGTAATCGACGCCGTTGAGAATTCCATGGATCGGAGCGTGCCAGCGCAACAACCCGTCCAGTCCGAAACCGTATTCGGGCGTCTGGATTTCTTCCGCGTACGTCTTACTGACCGTGCTGACGGCGTCGCTCCATACGATCCCACCTTTGAGAAAGTCGACCCGTCCGTAATATTCGAGCTGTTCGGGATTATACAGACGGCCGTCCAGCCCCAGGTCGGCCATAACCTGCGGACCAAACTCGCCTTGATAACCGAGGTTGTGGATGGTAAGCAGCACGCGCACGCGGTCAAAAGTCGGATCGCCGCGAAAATGTTCTTTGAGGTAAACGGGCACGAGCGCCGATTGCCAGTCGTGACAGTGGATGATCCTCGGCCGGAACAAGTGGCGCGCGACGCCGATGGCGGCCATCGAAAGCGCGGCAAAGCGCAGATGATTGTCCCCGTAATCTCCCATCCATGTCCCGTAGATTCCGTCCCGGTCGAACAGCGGCGGGCAATCGACGAAATAAAAGGTGACGTTGCGCTCCTGCGTTTCGTACAGGTGGGCAACGAAACCGGGACCTAGTGGAATCCAAAGGTCTCGGTAAGCTTCGCGCAGGGGTCTGGGATAGGTGTTGTGCCGGTAGTTAGGAAGCACCACGGCCACCGTCTCCCCGCGCGCTTGGAGGGCCGCCGGCAACGCGCCGATTACGTCGGCCAAGCCCCCAGTCTTGGCGAAGGGAATGGCCTCCGAGGCCACCATGAGGATGTTCATACGATCCGCCCGCGCGCGATTTCAACTCTCACCGCGTTCCGGCCCCTGGACCCTCGGAATCCGGACTCTGCCGGTGGACCGCGTCCAGCACGCCGTTGATAAAAGGAACCGATTCTTCTCCCGAGAACTGACGCGCCAGCTCCAACGCCTCGTCGATTACGATCGCGGCCGGCGTCTCCTTCCGGCTCATCTCGTAAATGGCCAAGCGCAGAATGTTGCGATCCACCATCGGCATGCGCTCCAGCTTCCAGTTCTCCGATTTTTCGGCGATGCGGTGATCGATGTCACCCGCCATCTGAGAGGCGCCTTTGGCCAGCTCCTCCATGAATGCGTCACGCGGGGGCCGCCGGTCGCTTTCCTCCGAATACAAGGTGGTGTAGAACGATGAAATCGCTTCCTCGACGGGCTGCTTAGTCATGTCCCACTGGTAAAGAACCTGCAAGGCGCGTTGTCGGGATCGATGACGAGCGGGCATGGCCTGCCCTTATTTTCGCAGGCGCCGCAACAGGTCGGCCATCTCGATGGCGGTCATCGCGGCGTCGAAACCCTTGTTACCGCTCTTTCCGCCGGCGCGATCGATAGCCTGTTCGACGGTGTTGGTGGTGAGAACCCCGAATGCCACGGGAACTCCGGTATCGAGCGCGACGCCGGACAAGCCGGTGGCCGCTTGATGGGCGACGTGGTCGAAGTGCGGCGTTTCCCCGCGAATCACCGCGCCCAAAGCGACGATCGCGTCGAAGCGTTTCTGGGTCGCGAGCGCTTTCACGGTGAGCGGCAGCTCCCAGGAGCCGGGCACCTTCACCACTTCGATGTCCGCGCTCTTGGCGCCTGATCGGTCGAGTGCGTCCAATGCTCCGGCCAACAACCGATCGGTGATAAAACTGTTGAACCTCGCGACCACCACGGCGAACTTGAGCCCGCTTGCGTCTAATTTTCCTTTGATCACCTGGGACATATGGGATAATTCGGGTTCAGGTCCTCATTCTACCGCATGGATCCA
>JBEKHQ010000374.1:0-4431 GCA_050012195.1 Bryobacteraceae bacterium
GAGTCCGGAAGCCAGTCCGCGTTTGTCGGGAAACCATTTCAGCGCGATGCCGATGGAGCCGCAATAGACCAGTGCCGCGCCGAAACCGGCCAGCGCGTAGAGCAGGTAGAGTTCCGGAAGCGTGGAGGCGTGGCCCATTCCCGCCCAACCGACGCCGCACAAAACACCAGCGACCGTCATGAACGCGCGCGGGCCCAATAGGTCAATCAGCCAGCCGGAAAGAGGCATGATCCAGGTCTCGAGGGCGATAAAGATCGTGAAACCCCACTGCACGTCGGAAAGCTTCCAGTGATTGGCTCCGACGATCGGCTTGACGAACAAGGTCCAGGCATATTGCAGGTTCGCGATCATCATCATCGCGACCACCGCGGCCGAAAGCCGAATCCAGCGATTCAAGTTATTGGCCCCCCCTAGCAATGTTATCCAGAAGTTTGGCGCAAGCGTAAACGCTGGCGGTGTGCGGCATGGGAACACCCAGGCGCTCGCCCAATTCGAGCACCGCGCCCACCACAGCTTCGAGCTCCATGGGTCGGCCGGCTTCCAAATCCTGCAGCATCGATGTTTTATGCTCGCCCACTTTTTCGGCGCCGGCGATTCGCTGCTCGATGGATACCGAGAGTTCGATTCCGAGCTTGTTCGCTACCGCTTCCACCTCGGCCATGATCTGGCGGACCAACGCGCCCACGGCGGGATCGCGAACCATTTGCGCCAGGGTTGCGCGGGTCAGAGCGCTGATGGGATTGAACGCGACGTTGCCGAGCAGCTTGACCCAAATCTCGTGAACCAGCCGCGTGGTTACCGGGCATCGCAAGCCGGATTTGATCAGCGCGTCCGCGACGGCGCGGCATCGTTCGGAGCGGGAACCGTCGGGCTCGCCGAGCGAGATGCGATTGCCTTCGTTGTGGCGAATGACGCCGGGTTCCAGAATGTCGGTGGAGAAATACACGATCGATCCGAGGACCTGTCCAGCGGGGATGGAGTCGGCGATGATGCCGCCGGGGTCGACGCGCTCCAGGCGAATCCGAGGCTCGGCGAATTGCGAATACCACCAGGGGATGCCGTTCTGGGTGCTGACCACCGTCGTCGTTTCGACGATGAGCGGTTTGATCTGGGGCGCGAGTTGCGTGAGGCCGTGCGCTTTCACACCCAGAATGATCACGTCCATTGCGCCGGCTTCCTGCAAGTTGCCGATGATTCTCGGGCGAGCCTCGAAATCGCCTTCGGGCGAGATGACGCGCAATCCGTGCTTCTGCATGGCGGCCAAGTGGGGACCTCGCGCGAAGAGCGTGACGTCGTAACCCGCCCGCGCCATCTTCGCTCCGATGTAGCCGCCGATCGCTCCCGCGCCGGCGATCAGGAATTTCAACCTTCGGCTCCCGAGAGCGTCTTCGCCACGGCTCCTCGTTGGATTTTTCCGCTGGCGGTGCGGGGAATGCTTTCGACGATGTAGACCTTCTTCGGACGCTTGAAATCGGCCAGGCGCTCTTTGCAGAATCCGAGAATCTGCGCCTCGGTTTGCGGTTCGCGCAGCACGACGGCGGCCGCGACTTCTTCTCCCCAGGTGGCATGCGGAACGCCGAACGCCACGGCTTCAGCCACCGCCGGATGCGTGAGCAGCAGCTCGTCGATTTCGCGCGGCGCGATTTTCTCGCCACCCCGATTGATCAGCTCTTTGATGCGGCCGGTGAGGATCAAGTACCCGTCGGAATCCAAATATCCTTGATCGCCGGTGCGAAACCATCCGCCGGTGAAGGATTTCGCGTTGGCCTCGGGATTGTTCTCGTAGCCCGAGACCACGTTCGGTCCCTGGATCACTACTTCGCCGCGCGAACCCTGAGCGAGGTGCGTGCCCTGATCATCCATGATGCTGATTTGGACGCCGGTGCCTGGTCCCACCGAGCCGGGCTTGCGCTCCGCCGGAGGCTGGGGATTGGAAGCCATCTGGTGCGACGCTTCCGTCATGCCATAGGCTTCGAGCACGGGTACGCCGAACACCTGCTCCATCTTCGCCATCATTTCAGGAGGAAGCGCCGCGCTGCAGGATCGGATAAAGCGGAGTCCCTCGCTGCCGGCTGGCCGTTCGTTTCCCGCTCGGGCGAGCAGCAGTTGATGGATGGTGGGGACCGCGGAATACCAGGTGACGCCGCAATCGCGGACGGTTCTCCAGAAAGAGAGCGGATTGAACTTCGACGGAACGACGATGGTACCGCCGGAGAGCAGAGTGGAAATGGTTGACGCCACCAGCCCGTGGACGTGAAACAACGGCATGGCGCACAGAGCGACGTCGTCGGGCGAGAGCGCGTAGTGTTGGACGATGTTGATTGCCGAGGCCGCGATATTTCTATGACGGATCGGGACGCGCTTGGGACGACCGGTGCTGCCGCTGGTGTGGAGCACGAGTGCGATATCGTCGGGCGCGGGTGCCGGCGATTTCCGCCCATTCGGAGCGTCGACGATGCGCACGAAGCCGCTCGCGTCCATGTCGAGGGAGTACACCGGCACCTTGCCTTCGGCGGCCTTGCGGGCGTCGGCCGCGCCATCGGGCGGGCAAAGCAAAATCTTCGCGGACGTGTCGTCGAGAAAAAAGGCGAACTCATCGTGGCGGTAGCCGGGATTGAGCGGCGCGGCGGTTCCGGCGATGGAAGCCGCCAGGAAGCTGACGATGGCCGGCAGTCCGTTCGGCAGCACGGTGGCGACGCGATCGCCGGGTCCAATGCCCAACGCGGCGAGCGAATCCGCCATGGTCATCACTTGCTCGCGGAACTTGTCGTAGCTGATGCGGATGCCCGATTCAGGCAGGATGACAGCGGTGCGATCGCCGGGCGCGGCGAAGAGCAGATCGGCAAGAGTATTGGGCGCGGCCATGGCTACTTGGCGTACTTCTTGAGTGATCGCGGACCCACTTCCGCGCCGTAGACGTTGCCCTTGGCGTCCATCGCGACGCCTTCCGGTCCGCTGGTGATCGCGATCGTCGGACCGCCGGGATACCAGCGTTCGGTGCTGTCCGGATTGGGGTTCGTATCGGGGATGAAGGCGGTGACGCGGCCGTCCTTGATGTTTCCGATGCGGATGCCGCGCTTCCAGCCTGGGTTGGTGGTGTTGTTGGAATCGGAATCGGCTACCAGAATGGTGCCGTCTTTGGTGATGAAGATGCCGCTGGGCCTGCTGAATTGCTTCCACTCGTCCAAATACTTGCCGTCCTGATCGAAGATCTGGATGCGTGAGTTGGAACGGTCGCCGACATAGAGACGGCCTTTTGCATCGAAGGCCAAAGTGTGCGGCAGGTTGAACTCGCCCGGGCCGGAGCCTTTCTTGCCCCAGGCTTTGATGAACTTTCCGTCCTTGGAGAATTTGACCACGCGATTGTTGACGTGGCCGTCGGAAACGAAGATGTCGCCATTGAGAGCGATGGCGACGTCGGTGGGTCCGTTGAATGTATCCTCACCATCGCCGGCGACACCGGCCTTGCCGAGAGTCATCAAGACTTTTCCGTCGCGGCTAAACTTGAAAACCTGCTGGCCCTTTCCGTCTTTGCCTTGGGCATCCGTGGCCCAGATGAAACCCTCGCGATCCACTGTGAGACCGTGGGGCTGCACGAACATGCCGTCGCCGAAGCTTTTGACGAGCTTGCCGGACGCATCGAATATAAGCAGTGGCGGATCGGTGCGTTGGAAGGCCACCATGTCGCCGTCGGGCAGGGGATCGACCGAGATAACGGCTCCCCAGGCGAGTCCGGCGGGAAGTTGCGCCCAGTTCTCGACCAGGTGATAGGGGTTAGGTTGCGCGTTGGGCGCGTTCGAGGCGGCGAGCGCTGCGGAGAAAGACGCGAGGACGGCAAGTCCCCGTCGAAATGGCTGGCGCATGGTGTTCCTCCCGGACGCTCAAAGTATACACCGAGCGTCGTTGGCGCTCTACAGGCCGAGTTTCTTGTCCAGATCGGAGGTGATCTGGTCGAGCGCGGAAGGATTGTTCAGAATGTTTCGGATGCCGTAAGCGGAGTAGTTCTCGTACAGAGAATCTACCGCCGCCAGCGCGATGTCGTAAGCCAGGCGCGCGTTGTCTACGCTCAGGCGCGACCAATCCTGGCGCAAATTCTCGAGCGTCGGGATTTGGCGCGCCTGGGCGAGACGGCGCAACCGGTCCCGCGCCGCGGGAGAAAGCGTGTCGCCGGAAAGCTTTTGCGCCAAGCCCTCTTGGAACCAGGCCGGCCAGTAAGGACCGCTGGAGGGAATTTCAGCCAGACAAGCGTGCACCATTTCGTGCGCCAACGCGCGGCGAGTTTGCGGGCCCGGCTGCTTTCCATCCGTCCAAACGATGTGAATCCGCCCGTCGTACTCGCCGCCGCTCCATTCCGCGGCGCCGGTACTCTTGAGGTAATTGTCGCGGCTCTGCACCACCGCCATAACCCGCTCGCTCGAGGAACATCCCAGC
>JBEKHQ010000375.1:0-4413 GCA_050012195.1 Bryobacteraceae bacterium
TCGATTACTATCGCGAGCGTATTGCTCAGTTGCGGGAGTTCGTTTCCGAGCATCACGTCATCGATGTGCCTGCGTGGCTCGGGGAGATGGCCATCATCGAAACGCCGAAGTTCCTTCAGCCGGTGATGCCGGGCGCAGCCATGAATCCGCCGCTGTTGTTCAGCAAAGGTACAACCGGCTTCTATTTCATAACGCCTCCGACATCGCTAGCGGAGGCGGCCAAGAGATTGGACGCCAATCAGGACTTCGACCGCGATCGCATCCTATCGACGGGGGCGCACGAAGCGCTGCCGGGCCACTTTCTTCAGCTGTCGATCGCCCGCCGTCACCCGGACTTCGTCCGCAAAATCCAAGCCAGCGGTGAATTCACGGAAGGCTGGGCGTTCTACGGCGAAGAACTTTTCGTGCAACTCGGTCTCTACCGCGACGATCTCGATGGGCGTTACTATACGGCGCAGTGGGAACGCGTGCGGGGCGCCCGAGCCATTGTCGATCCAGAGCTGGCAAGCGGCGCTTGGAGCGTCGATCAAGCGGTTCAATTCTTCGCGCAACAGACCGGCTTCTCCGTGGAGCAGGCGAAGGCGGCCGTTGCCGGGATCGCACTCGGGCCAGGTTACTTTATTGCGTATACAGCAGGTCGTGCGGGGATAGAAGCGCTGCTTGCGGAGTACAGGGCTAAGGTGGGCGCCGGCGCGTCGCTGCGCGACTTTCATGATCGGCTCCTGTGTTACGGGTCAACACCCATTTCCGTTATGGGACCCGAGCTACTCGCGGATCTCGCGAAGCCGCTTTCTGAAGTTCGCGCCAGTGCCGCCTATTGAGGCGTGGGCAAGAGCATCCGCCGGTATAATGATTCGACGAATGCTTGATCGCCGTTCCTTTCTCGCCTCCCTGGCGTCCACACTGGCAGCGCGCCTTAACGCCGCTCCGTCGCAGCCACCCAATATCGTCTTCATTCTTTGCGACGATCTGGGTTACGGCGATCTGGGCTGCTACGGCTCGATGATTTCCACCCCCAATCTCGATCGCATGGCCGCCGCCGGCGTGCGATTTACCAATTTCTCTTCCGCCGATCCGGTCTGCTCGCCATCGCGTGCGGCTCTGCTCACCGGCCGCTATCCGACCCGCGTCGGCGTTCCTCACGTGTTTTTTCCGCAGGATAAAGGCGGCATGAATCTGGATGAAGTGACGCTCGCCAATGTGCTCAAGAATCGCGGCTACCGGACCATTTGTATCGGCAAGTGGCACCTGGGGCGTCCGGTCGAGTACCTGCCCACCAGCCGCGGTTTTGACGAATACTTCGGCATCCCCTATAGCAACGATATGAACCCGCGTGTGCTGATGCACAACACCGAGGTCATCGAACAAGAGACCGATCTCTCGACGCTGACGCCGCGCTATACCGAGCAGGCCATCCGATTCATCCGCGAAAATCGGGGCGCGCCGATGTTTCTTTTTTTGCCGCAGACCTACCCGCACATTCCGCTGGGCGCTTCCGAACGCTTCCGTGGCAAATCGTCGGAAGGCCTGTACGGCGACGTAGTCCAGGAAATCGACTGGAGCGTCGGAGAGATCCGCCGCACGCTCAAGGAAAACGGCCTTGAACAGAACACGCTCGTCATTTTTACAAGCGACAACGGCCCCTGGTATCAGGGCAGTCCCGGAAAACTGCGCGGACGCAAGAACACTACTTACGAAGGCGGCGTGCGCGAGCCGTTCATCGCCGCGTGGCCGGGCAAGATTCGCGCCAATCGCGTGTGCGACGGCCTGGCGTCGATGCTCGATATGTTTCCGACGATCACGCGGCTGTGTGGAGCCGCGCTGCCCGCGAAACCGCTCGACGGCATTGATATATGGCCTCTGTTGACGGGACAGAAAGCATCCATCGATCGGGAGGTCCTACTGTATTTCGATGGCTGGGATCTGCAATGCGCGCGCTGGATGAATTGGAAATTGCACGTAGCGCGGCACAACACCGCCGCTTACACGCCGTCGCCGCCCGAAGGACGCCTAAACTACTCGCTCGCACGGCCTGAGCTTTACAACCTCGCATCCGACGCGGATGAAAGTTACGACGTCGCGCCGCAGAATCCGCAAATCGTCGCCGAAATGCAGCGCAGAATCAACTCGCTGCTCCCGAGTTTCCCTGAGGAGGCGCAGAAATCCTGGGCCGAGGCGCAAAAACGCCGCTCGAATCCCAGTGTGCCCGCCGGAGCATATCCTCGGCCTAATCCTTGATCGAGTGGTCCCTCCCGCATTAGCACAATGGGAGCGCGGCAAGCGCGAACTGGCTGGAGTTCTCGCGAAAAGCGCGAAGCGATTCCAGGATGCTTGAGTGGCAGCCCTGGCAGCAATGAATAGGCGCCGATAGTGTTGCATAACGGGCTCAGGGGAGAGCGCCTCTCCAAACAGGCGATCCAATTGTACCCAGCGTTGCCATGAACGGCTCTCCTCTCACTTGTGTAGCTAGAATTTCTAAAGGCCCGGCATGCGAATGGCCCTGGAAGGAGATCGCCACTGGCCAATCATACGTCAGGCGGTCATTTCGCTTCGCGCCGGGCGAGCACGACCGAATTGCGACCCCTTCGAGCCAAAAGGCCGTAAATCGAAACTGGTCCACGAGATTCGCCATGCCATCGCCGACTGATTGTATCCAAATCGGCTACCTGTCATCGAACGCATCGAGTGGCCTGCTTGAAAATGGACTCGATTTTATCGTGTCCGGGCTTAGACACCGGTCCACAATCGAGGAGGACTCCCATCTCAAGTACGCTGTCCTTCATCTGTTGGCTCGAATCGAAACTGGTTTTGAAGGCTAAGCTCATGGAAGCGGGTTGGGAGTTCCTTTTTGCCGTTGTCGAGGACGTCGACCAAGAGCGGTCCGAAGCTGGCGACTTCCGAAGTTGCAGCCTCAAACAGTGCATTCTTCGTCTTGAGGAACACTTCGCGAACCAGTTTGAAATGCACCAAATTCGAGAACTTTCCGAATTTGCGCGACGACGAAATCGTTTACGGCATTTCCAGGAAACGAATGGCGAAGCAGGCCCAGCTATACCTTCACGCCGCTCAAGAACTGAAAGCTCTTTCGGATGCTCGCAATCGGATCGCCCGCCGTGTAATCCTGTTCGACGAAGTAATGCTTGGCGCCGGCGGCCGCGGCGGCGCGCAGAATCGCGGGAAAATCGAGCACTCCCGATCCCACTTCCTGGAAGCTCTCTTTCGGCACTCGCTCGTTGTATTGAACCGGCGTTCCGGCAGCTTTGTCCTTCAGATGGACCAGCGGAACCCGGCCCGCGAACTCCTTCAGAATCGCCACTGGGTCGTCCCCGGCCACGCTGGCCCAAAACACGTCGATCTCGAAATTCACTAACTTCTTATCGAGATCGGTTTTGTATACGTCGATCGGACGCTGCCCTATCGGCCCTCCGAACTCAAACGCGTGATTGTGGTAGCAGAACGTAAGCCCCGCCGCATGAACCTGCTCGCCGGCACGGTTCAGTTTTTCCGCCAGGCGTTTGTAGCCATCCACGCCGTCGCGCTGATCGGGCGGCAGATAAGGGAAAACGACGTACTCGACGCCGTGCCGCTTAGCGGTCGCGATCAACTGATCGAGGGGCGGGCCTTTATATTCGTCGGGCGATTTGGCCGAAATCGACAATTCGTCCAGATGGCTGCTGACCGCCTTCAGTTTGTACTTCTTAAGAATCGGCGCCAGCGTATCCATAGAACCGCCGGCCGTTTCCACTTCCGTATATCCGGCTTCCGCCACTTGGCGCAACGTTTCATCCTCATGGCCCGCGAGGATATTGCGCAAAGTGTAAAGCTGCAAGCCTAGCGGATGGTGGAAATTTCCAGCCGCGGATCCAAGTCCCGCCGCGCCCACGGCGGCTGCTCCCGCCCGCAACCAGGCGCGACGCGTAATCGGATGAGGCATCATCAGCAACGATTATTCCACAGTGCTCTAAACTCTGTGCGGCCCGCGCTTTCCCGGCACCAGGCGTCAAAATGCTGATATGCTTGGAAACCATGACGATCAACAAACTTCGATTTTGTGCGGTTTTGATTGGAGCGTTCGCGGCCGGATCGCTGCTCACGGCTCGCTTGATGAAAATCCAAGAGGCTCGAGCGGCGAGCAATCGCGTTTACGAGCTTCGCTTCTACCACACTTACCCTGGCCGCCTGACGCCGCTTGTGACGCGCTTCCGCAACGGCGAGGTGCAGGTATTCGAAAAGAATCACATGAACTTCATGGGCGCTTGGGTCCCGCAAGACGCTCCGAACCACGAGAACCTTTTCATTTACCTGCTGGCGCACGAGAGCCGGGAAGCAGCCAAGAAGAACTGGGCCGGTTTCGGCGCGGATCCGGACTGGAAGACCATCCAAAAGACTTCGGAAGCCGACGGCAAGATCGTC
>JBEKHQ010000376.1:0-7193 GCA_050012195.1 Bryobacteraceae bacterium
AGTCGCTTTGCCGAGATCGAAGCCAAATACGGAAGCTTGACCCGCGGAGTGCTGGCCGCTCCGAAGCCGCCCAAGAGTTCCGGCCCGAAATCTTTTCTTTGGACCCTCAAGAGCGGCCTCGGCCAACTGATCGATACGCTCCGCCCGAGCGCGGACATCCTGCACGCCAAGGTGGAAACTCTGGCCCGATACGGCGACGGTTTCCGAGTGCGCGTCAACGGCGATTGGCTGGAAGCCGAACAGGTAGTGCTGGCCACTCCGGCCGGCGACGCATCTCAGCTCTTGCGGGAGACCGACCGGGAATTGGCGGATCTGTTGGCCGCCGTCCCCTATACGTCGTCCATCACGATGTCGCTCGGCTACCAGAAAGCCGGCTTCGACCATCCGCTCAATGGACATGGATTCCTGGTGCCGAAACTCGAGCGCAAATACCTGATGGGTTGCACCTGGGTCGGCAACAAGTTCAACTATCGCGTCCCCGACGATATGGTCCTGCTGCGTTGCTTCATCGGCGGCAACGGCCTCGCGTTGAGCGACGACTCGCTGGTCGAAACCGCCCGCGCTGAATTGCGCGCCATCATGGGGATTCAAGCCGAACCGGTCTTCCACACCATCGCCCGCTGGCCGAACTCGATGGCGCAATATACCGTCGGCCACCAGAAGCGTGTCGAACGAATGGAAGCCATTCTGCAAAATATTCCCGGCCTGCACGTCGCCGGCAACGCCTATCGGGGCATCGGTATTCCGGATTGCGTGAAGATGGGCAAGGAAGCCGCCGCCCGCATCACTTCCGCATGTACACCCGAGCTCCGGCCGGCGTAACCTCGATGCGGTCCACGCCATGGGCCAGTTCGAAAGGTTGGTCGATCTTCGCGTTTGGATAAAGCGGTAGAAGAAAAGTCTCGATCAAGAAGTCGAGTGCCGCGCCGCTCACCGCCAGGCCCCCGATCTCGGCCCGAATCAAGTGAACCGTCGCGCGGCCCCGCTCCGATCGAATGTCGACTGTGGCCGTCACCCGCTTCTCGCCTTGAATCAGTTTCGCCACCAGCCAGTTCGTCTCCACTCCGGCGCCGTGCCGGAGTTTCAGAAAATCGACCAGCGCTTCGCCGGTCGCGCTGCCGTTGCCGAGTTTGAGCCTGGGTTGGCGCAGACCTTCCGGCGCCGCTTCGCGAGCTTTTACCCGCGCAAAGGCATTCAACTCAATCGCGGTAAACACGAAAACCGAACCCGGCTTGGCCTTGCCGCTCTCGATCAGATCGATTTTGCGATCTACCTGATCGGCGAGCGAATCCGCCGCGCGCGACAGCATTGCGGCCATCGCCATCGCAACCAGTATTCGGGCCTTCACGGAGTGACCCACTTCCTCCAAAGCCGTGCGATCCCCCGCGCCGGCCGCGGGAATCCTTCCACCATCCACAAATCGTATTTGAGTTGATTGGCATGCAGAGCCATCCGCTTCCCGTCCGGATGCAGGCTCATGCCGCCCAGGTATAGCGATCCCGCGAGCGGCAGCGCGGCGCCGGGCCCTTCGCGGCCGCTGTCAACGTTCACCGGAACCAGCGTCCAGCGCCGATCGTCGCCGCGACGAAGCGCGTAAAATATCTTGCCGTCGCGGCTGAAATCCCCGCCCGCCGAATACCCGGTTAGCACGCGGCCGCTCTTGCCGTCGGGAGAAATCAGCCGCACTCCGGCCAGGGAAACGCCCGCTATCCAGCGCCCGTCGGGCGACCATCGCAGACCCTGAAAGAAATTCAGATCCTCGTCCGACACCACCAGCGATGGCGAACCGCCGCCGGCCGCAACGCGCATCAACCGGAGCTGCCCGCCAACGCGTTCCACAAACACAATGGAATTGCCGTCCGGCGACCAGTCCAGCCCGAAAATCTCGGCCGAAGGATCCGCGTATACCTCCACCGGCCTGCCGCCGCCGGCCAGAATCGTGAACAAGCTGCCTTGGTCGGAGTAAGCGATGCGCCCCCCATCCGGAGAAAAGTGCGGCGTCCCCATGCTCTGCGGGCCTTTCGCGGAGCGCGCCAGCAACGCGGGATGGTCGCCCGCGGCCGAGCAAGTCCAGATCTCGCTGCGTGGCCCGTAATTGCGGATGTAAACCAGCGCGTCGCCGCGCGGCGACCAACTCGGATAGGTGTCCTGCAGCGAACTTTCCACCAAAGGCCGCTCCGTCTTGCCATCCAGCGACGCTTCGACGATCGCGTAATTCGCCATCCCGGTGGAGTAGATCAACTTCTCGCCGTCCGGGCTCAAGGTGGACTGCTGAAACACTTCCGGAGTGCTGAACAGCCAGTGGTTCTCGCCGCCCGCGCCATCCGCGATCTGAATGGAATCGCGGTCGTCGACGATCAGGTGTCGATTATCCGGAAACCACGTGATAGATCGCGCCGGTCCGTGCACCGCCACGGTGCGGTGCTTGCCCGATGGATATTCCACCACGCAAAGCTGAAACTTCTGCGGCGTCCCGCAAGGAACCGCGAACTTCGATCCATCCGGCGAAAAAACCAGCAGGCTCTCGGCTGGACCGGTCTCTTGTGGAACCAATATCCCTGCTACCGGCTTCAGGGGAGCGCCGGGCGGCGCGCTCGATAGAAACTCAGTGCGCGCCTCCGCGCCCGCTTGCGCCACGTCTCGCGTCGTTAAAAGAGCTTTCCCGTCGGGAGAAATGCCGAACCCGTTGTCCACATCCTCCAACATCTTTTGCGGCTGCTCGCCGGCCACGCTGACCGACCAAAGCCCGCTCTGAAAAGTCCCATAATAAATTCGCGATCCATCGGGCGACCACGCCATCGTCTGGACGCGCGGCACGCCATTGACCAGCACCGTGGGAACGGCCGCGTCCAGTGACCGCAGCATGATTTGCTGAAAGCGATCCGAGAATGGGTCTTCGGCGGTATCCCGCACATATGCCACCGATTTTCCGTCCGGCGAAAAAATCGGATGAGAAGCCGGGCCGGGATCGTTGGCCACCGGCGTATAGCGCGGACGAATCTCGAAAGCATCCGCGCCGCGTCCAATCCAGAAGGCCCCTGCCGCCGCCACCAAGAGACCCGCAGGAGCGGCCCAAATCCACCGACTCCCGCGCGCTGGTCTTTGCATCGGCGCCGGTGCCACTTTGACCCTGCTCAACGACGTCGTTTCCGACAATCGATCGCGAACCGTGCGCAGTTCCTGATAAAGATCGCGCGTGCTCTCGTAGCGTTGCTCCGGCTCCTTCGCCAAACATCGATCGACGATCCACCGCAGCGGGGCAGGAACGGTCTCGGGCAGCGGATCGGCTTCTTCGCGCAGAATCGCCGCCATAATCTCCACGCCCGTCTCTCTCGCGAACGTTCGCTTCCCCGTCACCATTTCGTACAGCAGCAGGCCGAACGAAAATTGATCCGATCGCGCATCCACGGGCAGGCCGCGAACTTGCTCCGGACTCATGTACGCCATGGTCCCCATGATCACGCCGGGCTGCGTTGCGGTGAGAACTTGCGTGGCCGAATTGTCGCCATCGCTCGGCTGTGGCCTTATCATCTTGGCGAGTCCGAAGTCCAGAATCTTGACGCGGCCGTCGCGAGTGACCAGGATATTGGCGGGTTTCAGATCCCGATGAACGATTCCGGCCGAATGCGCCGCCGCGAGTCCGTCCGCGATCTGCACCGCCAGATCCAAAAGCTTGTGCATCGGTTCCACCGGCGCCGGCAATGGATCGCCCTGGATCAGTTCGCTGACGATGTAGTTCTCGCCGACGTCGTAGATCGCGACGATGTTGGGATGGTTCAGAGCCGCGACGGCCCGGGCTTCCGCGTCGAATCGGGCGCGATCGCCTTGCGGCGGCAGCAGCTTGAGCGCCACGCTGCGGTTCAATCGCGAATCGTGGGCCTTATAAACCTCTCCCATTCCTCCCGCGCCGAGCAGCTCGACGATCCGGTAAGGGCCTATCTGCGTGTCCGGGGCAAGAGTCATCGTACGTTCATTTGGCAAGATAGCACGCGGCTGTTCGGCCTGTTAGAATCAGCCTGAGGAGATGGAATGAAAACAGCGTACCTTGCAGTTGTTGCAATGACCGGCGGCTTGCTCCAAGGCGCGATCGCACCCGATCGCCTGGACGCCGCGGCCGACATGATGACCGAGATCATGTCCGCCCCCGACAAGGGAATCCCGCAGGATTTGTTGTCGAAATCCGAATGCATCGTGATCGTGCCCGGCGTAAAGAAGGGCGCGTTCATATTCGGCGGCAAGTATGGCAAGGGCTTTATGCTGTGCCGCAAAGAGAGCGGCGTGGGTTGGTCCGCGCCCGCGTCGGTGCGAGTGGAAGGCGGCAGCTTCGGATTCCAGATCGGCGCGTCGGAGACCGACGTCGTCATGCTGGTCAACAGCAAAGTCGGCGCGAAGAAGCTGCTTGCAAGCAGGTTTCTGGGAGCCGACGCTTCGGTCGCCGGTGGGCCGGTGGGCCGGGACTCTTCGGCCGAAACGGACGCCCAGATGCGCGCCGAGATTCTGACTTACTCGCGATCGCGCGGCGCCTTCGCCGGTCTTTCGCTCGAAGGCGCGACGTTGCGGCCGGATGACGATTGGAACAAGGAACTCTACGGGAAATCCATGGCCAATCGCGATATCGTCATGGGCGATACGCCGCCTCCGCCGTCCGCGAAAAGGCTGCTGGAGCTGCTCAACAAATATTCAAGCCGCAAGTAGGGGCTTCGCGCGCGCATCCCTACTTCGGGTGAGGGACAACTTTCTCTATGCGGTAGGCGTCGTCGGTAATCGTGAAATAGAAGCGCCAGTTTTTGTTGACGCGGGCCTGCCAGAGATCGTTGGACTCGTCGTACTTTTTCGCGTGCAGGGAGGGGTGGAGCAGATTATCCGCGAGGAAGCGAAGCTGCTTCTCAAAGGCCCGCTGTACATTGCGAGGTGCATCCTTCAGCGAATCAATCGCCCGGTCGGAGAAGACAACCGCTTGGTTGTCTTAATTCTTTCGGTCTTCCGTTTTCGGATCTCCTGGCGAAGAAATTTGATTGCTGCGTCGGCTGTCTCGAAAGGACCATAGTACGGGCCCTTTCGAGCTTCCTTAAGCTGGGCGTCAATCACTCGGCGCTGAGCGGGTGTGTATTCGTCATCGGCGGCTGGCACTTTGGGGATAATGTTGATGATCCCGCCGGACACTTTAAACTCCAACCTGTCGCCGACTTTGATCCCTGCCCTGCGGCTGAACCACCAGTCGCTTTTTATCTTTGATAACGACAGTCATTGAGAAATCAAGGTTAAATGCCTTGCAATGGAAGAGTAGCACTCCCGGCGGGTTCGTGGTTGCTGGTATAACGGAGCGGTCGCGGAGCGGGAGTTAGGAAGAGCCGCGTAAATAGGATGAACTCAAAACTCCGGCTCCAGCTCGATCCATCCATCGGGCGGAACCACTTCCAACGGCACGTCGCCGCTGCTGAGGGCAACCTGAAACGCCACCGGCTGAGGCGATCCGTCCAGAAGCTGCAGCGGAACCCGCGCCTCGAACACCTTTCGTTGCGCGAATTCGACCGACGGTTCCGTCAGCAGCGCGACGGCGCGCTCCGAGGTGCGTAGTTCGACGTTCGTAAACTCGGGGTTGTTCTCGAAATCCAGGCGCAGATACAGATTTTGGCCGTCCGCGCCATAGTATAGTTCGCGCACCAGCGTCCGGCCGCCGTGCATCGATCCCGATCGGGTGTCGCTGCGGTAGCGGCCCGCGCCCATCCATTCGAAGTACGATGTCACTTCGCCGTCTATCACCGGATGAATCGGATTCGCCGGGCGTTGATGAAAATCGTGATCCTGCATCATCCGGATGGGGCGCGACAGCTCCTCGGGCGGCGGCAGCTCGAGCAGGCGATAGACATTGGACAGATGCTCGCGATATAGGTCGTCGAACTCGCGCTGGTTCTCGGATTGATGCTCGGGTCCGTACCACCAGCACCAGTCGCTCCCCTCGGCGATGAGCAACTCCTCGAATGCCAGCCGGCGGTTTTCTTCCGGCACCCCGGCGGCCACGTCATCGAACTTCTGACGCGCGCGCAGTAGATATTCCCAGGCCTTGTTGTCCTCTTGAGCCCCGATCCACACGTCGAAGTTGGCGTTGATCCAGGAACCCGGAAACATCCAGTCGAGCGGCTCGGGCTGATTCGTTTGCAGCGCTTCGCTGACGGTCAGCGCCCGCATGTCCGAAGACTCGCCGATCCTCCGATACAGTTCCCGCAGGAACGGCCTGCCATTCTGAAAGTAGTATTCCCAAGCGTTCTCGCCGTCGAGAATGATGGGGACCAGCACGTCGCCGCCGCCCGCCGCCAGCGGTTGCGAGTTGGCACGGATACGCTCCATAAAATGCTCTGCCGCCTCCACCGCGCCCATCCTGGAATAAACAAAACCCACTTGATCGCTGAGAAAATGGTCGCGAAAAATCATTCGGATCTCTCGGCCGTGCTGTTGCCACAAATACGACCGATACGTAAGATCCGGCCCGGCGGTGCGGCGCAGCGTTTGCGCCAGAACGCCGTTATCGCTGGCGGCCCATTCGAAGCCGGCCTCGGCCGCCAGCGACAGCGCCTCGTCGGAAACCGAGCCCTCCGACGGCCACAGCCCCACCGGCGCGCGGCCGAATTGCCTCGCTATGAATTCGCGCGCGGTCTTCAGTTGGTAGAGCGCATCCTGGGGATAGCGGAAGCGGCTGGGCAGCGGCAGATGCGGATGCGACACGCCCGCGATGTTCGAGTCGCAAATCAGCGGCAAAATGGGATGGTAAAACGGCGTGGTGGAAATTTCGATTTGGCCGCGACTCGCGAATTCCCGGTACACGGGTATCACGCGCGCCAGGATCTCCCGCTGTTTGCGGGCCATTAGCGCCTGGTCGTCGGGAGAATAGAACCTTTCCTGCTCCACCAGCGCCCGCACCTCGGGATCGTACGCCTGGAACTCCTCGTCAAACCAGGCCAGCTGCGAGAGCACCTGCAGATCGCGAAAATCCTGCGTGCTGAAAAGACGACGCGCTCTTTGCGGATTCACGCCCGACTTTTGCCATGCGTCGTAAAGGTCTCCGTAGCGGGGATATCGATAAATCATGCGGCCGGGGTTGGCTTGAAAGAAATACTTGAGGACGAATTCCTGCTCGGCTTCGTTCAGATCGCTCGCCGGCTTGACCGCGCATTCGAGAAACGGATCCACCGCCT
>JBEKHQ010000377.1:0-4401 GCA_050012195.1 Bryobacteraceae bacterium
GCCGTCGCTGGCAGGCGGCGCGATCGCACAGGGCTCCCTATTTTCTTTGTTCGGCTCCGCACTCGGACCGGCGACGGGAGTCTCGGTCTCGGCGTTTCCGATCCAGCCCAGCTTCAACGGCGTATCGGTCGCCGTCACGCAAGGATCCACGACTGTGGCCGCGCTCCCGGTCTACGTCTCGGCCGCGCAGCTCAATCTGATCATGCCTTCCAAAGCGCCGTTGGGGCGGGTGATCATCCAGGTGACCTACAACGGACAAACCAGCAATCTCGCTCCGGCGACGGTGGTTGGGTCCAGCTTCGGAATTTTCTCAGTGGCCGGCGGAGTGGGGCCCGGGATCTTCACCGACTACCTGAGCGCCTCGGTTCCACAAGTTATCAACTCGCTGACGCAGACCGCCGCACCCAACCAAACGGTCACCATCTGGGGCACCGGACTCGGCGCGGTGGCGGCCGACGACGTTGCGCCCACTGCCGGAAACCTGTCGGCCGAAACCGAAGTGTTCGTAGGCGGAGTTGCTGCCAGCGTCCAATACCACGGACGCTCGCCCTGTTGTTCCGGAGTGGATCAGATAGTTTTCACGGTTCCTGCGAGCGCGCCGCTGGGATGCTACGTGCCAGTGGCCGTGCGGACCGCCGGGACCACGGTGAGCAACGTGGCCACCATGGCCATCGCCGCGAAAACCGGCGGCCCGTGCTCGGACAACTTCAATGCGTTGGAAAAACCGATTCTGGCGGGCCAATCCACGGGCGTAGTATCGCTTGATCGAGTGGCTACCACCGTGGACGTAATCCTGCTGGATGGCGGGAGCGAAACCACCACGGATTATGCTTCCGCGGCCATGTTCAAACCCACGCCGGGCCAGTTCTTCTTCCATCCGCTGATCTCGCTGCCGCCGCAGGGGACCTGCACCGTGTTCACGGCAGACTACGATCTTCTTGGCACGTTGTACTTCCCCGCCGAGGTTGCCGATGGACAGCTTTTGGATGCGGGTTCGCCCCTGACGCTATCGGGCGGAGGCAGCGCCGCGTCGTCGGGATCCGTTCCCATACTCTACAACCAGCTGCTGGGCGGAACATCCACGGCCACGAATGTCTCGTTTACTTCGCCATTGTTTTTCAACCCCCCGGCCGCCGTCACAGTGTCAGCGCCGGGCGGCGCCGACGTCCAGAAATTCAGCGTCAGCGTTCCCACCGGGGGCTCGCTTCAATGGTCTAACCAGGATTCCCTGGAGACCGTCACCCGGTCGCAACCGCTGACAGTGAGCTGGACTGCCAGTGGCGTGACGAACGCAACCGTTCTGATTGCGGGCGACAATTTCGACACGCCCAACACCGCCTCATCGATGTTCCTGTGCGCCGCAGACGCTTCGGCGGGCTCCTTTACCGTACCTGCCTGGGCGATGTCGAACGTTCCGGCGACCGCGAGCAACGCGACCGTGGTGACCGGATTCGTCGTGCTGGGCCTGGCGCCGCTCGGTTCGCCAACCACCTTTTCGGCGACCGGTCTGGACACCGGCTTCGGCTTTTACATTCCCTGGATTGCGCAGAGCGTGATCTGGCAGTGAATCGCGGCGAGTGGCCCGTCGGCTCGGCTCCTCCTCAGCGTTAACGAATCGGCAAGAGCTAAAATCCCCGTCGGGATCGCCGATAAGCTTTACGAGGCACCGAGCGTCTTAACAAGCTAAGACGGACTGCGACTATGACCCTAGGCAAGAAGATCATTCTGGTATCCAGCGCGAGTGTGACGCTAAGCACTGCCGTGGCGCTGCTGGTCCAGAGTGTGACGATGCGCACCCAGGGTATTGAATTGACCCGTAATACGATGCGGGCGGCGGTGATCGCCGCCGAGTCCATGCGCGCGTCCATTTCCTCGCTCAGGGCGCGGAGAGCCTTTGACGATGCCGCGATCCTCGAGGAAGCCAGGACAGCGGCGGACATCCGCCAAACCCGGCTCTACGACACGATCCCGGTGGTGGCGGCTTGGAAATCGGTCGAGCAGGTGGCGCGCAAAGAAGGTTTCGAGTTTCGAGTGCCTAAGCGTCATGCCCGCAATCCGAAGAACGAACCCACTCCGTCTGAAGCCGCGATCCTGGATGCTCTCGGAAAGTCCGGACAGGAAGAGTATTTCGTTGCGGACCGAGCGGCCAACGTGATTGTCTATGCCCGGCCTATTCGGTTGACGTCGGATTGCTTAGGTTGCCACGGCGATCCGAACAGTAGCCCCACGCACAACGGCAAAGACCTGCTCGGCCTCCCAATGGAAGGCTGGCATGAGGGCGAGGTGCACGGCGCGTTTGTGCTAACGGCGCACTTGGACCAAGTTGACCATGTGGCTTCGGCTCGCGCGCAATCCGCGGCCATGCGAACCACTCTCCTGTGGATGCTGCCCACTGGTCTGATCATCGGCTTAGGCTTTTTCTGGTACAGTCGCAAGTCGATTATTCAGCCGCTTTTGGAGGTCATTCGGTCCACGCGCATGTCAAGCAACGAAACTACCGACGCCTCCAAGCAGATCGCCGCGGCATCGCAAAGCCTGGCGCAGAGCGCAACCGAGCAAGCGGCATCCATCGAGGAGATCAACGGATCCCTGGCGCACGTTACCGAAAAGACCCGAAGCACGGCTGACGGAGCGCGGCAGGCCAAGTCGCTGGCTGATGAAACCAGTGCCGCCGCAGTGCGGGGAGCCGCCGACATGACGCGCATGGATCAGGCGATGGGCGAGATCCGAACTGCGACGCAAAGCGTCTCCAAGATCGTCAAGACCATTGACGAGGTCGCTTTTCAAACCAACATTCTGGCACTAAACGCGGCGGTGGAAGCCGCTCGCGCGGGCGAGGCGGGGGCTGGGTTTGCCGTAGTGGCAGACGAAGTGCGCAATCTCGCGCAACGGAGTGCGCAGGCTGCCAAGGAAACAACGACCCTAGTGGGAGACGCGCTGGAGCGCACCACTCGCGGAGCTCAGATCTGCACTGACGTGGTGGCGAGGTTCCGGGAGATCGAAGCCCGCGGCAAGCCGCTCAATGACGCCGTGGGCGCGATCGCTTCCGCGGCAGGGGAGCAGCGTTCCAACATCGAGCGGGTTACCACTTCCGTCGGAGAATTGAATCAAGCGACCCAAGGTGTCGCTGCCAATGCCGAGCAGAGCGCGGCGGCTGCCACCCAGTTGAACGCCCAGTCCGAGCATCTCATGGATGCCATCGAAGCCTTGAGCGCCTTGGTCGGCGCCCAGGCCCAAAGATAACAGCGCAAGTCGCATACCGAGACCCAGGCCGCGACCATAGCAAACCGCGCATCGGAGTACAATAAGCATTCAGCCCAAAAATGCACGGTATTTGAAGGAAGGACACAACCAACCAACATGAGTCTAAGGTCGGGACTGATTCTAGCCGTCGCTTCACTAGCGGTCGTGTTGTTGATCGGCGTCACGTCGGCAGCCCCTCAGGCTGCGTCACCAAACAACCAACAGAAATCGGATGAAGTTTTCAAGAATGTCCAAGTGCTGAAAGGCATTCCGGTGGACGATTTCATGGACACCATGGGCATCATGTCCGCCGCGGTCGGCTACGACTGTTCGGAGTGTCATACCGGAGCCGGCACCGACAAAGTGGATTGGGCCGCCGACACGCAGAAAAAAGTTGTCGCTCGCAAGATGGTGTCGATGGTTGCCGCCATCAATCGCGAGAACTTCTCGGGACGCCAGATGGTCACCTGCTGGAGCTGCCATCACGGCCGCGATCGCCCAGCCACGACGCCGGCCATGGAAGCCGTATATGGCCCTGGATCCGCGGAAATGGATGATGTCCTGGTGCAAATGCCGGGACAGCCTTCCGGCGAGCAGATTATCGACGCGTATCTAGAGTCGATCGGCGGCGCCAAGCGATTGGCCGGTCTGAAGAGCTTCATCGCATCGGGCGACAGCGTCGGTTTCGGCGGATTCGGTGGCGGAGGCCACGTTCAGATTTTTGCGAAGTTCCCCGATGAGCGCACGACGTTCATCCAGTTTGACGCCGCCACCGGCCGCGGAGACAGCGTCCGAGCCTACAACGGCCACGTCGGTTGGATGAAGACGCCGCTCGCCGTGTTAACCGATTACGAGTTAACGGGCACCGAGCTGGACGGAGCCAGGCTGGACGCTGAGCTCTCGTTCCCCGGGCAAATTAAGCAAGTCCTCAGCGATTTGCGCGTCAGTTTGCCGGTCACCATCAGCGATCTTCCCGGGCCATCCAGCCAGACTTCGAAGGATACCGCGGCGGGCATCGGACAGGATCGCGTGGTCAACGTCGTACAGGGAGTGGGTCCGCACGGCATGCTGGCAACCATGTACTTCGATCAGCAATCCGGGCTGCTTTTGCGGCTGATACGTTACGGCAAGACGCCGATCGGCCGGGTTCCCACGCAG
>JBEKHQ010000378.1:0-4382 GCA_050012195.1 Bryobacteraceae bacterium
CGTTCACCACCGTGCTTAGCTTCGCCGTGCCGGTTACCTTGCAGGTGGGCCGTGATTTCGACGTGGTGCACAGCCAGGGATTCTGCGGCCTGGTCGGCAACGTGTTTACCGCTCATATGTGCAATCGCGCGTGGCATTCCGCGCTGCTTAAACTTGACGAAGGGGCGACGCTGCGCGAATCCGTATTCAACAAGGTCACCGGAGCCTTGGAACACGCTCTGTACCGGTTCGCGCGGAAGAGCCCTGTTATCGCGGTCTCAGACCGTGTCGGGCAGGATTTAGTGAAGTACTATCATTGCCCCTCGCCCATGCATGTGATCTATCACGGCACCGATCTTGAGACGTTCTCTCCGGAAACGCGCCGGCGGTATCGCGACCAGGCCCGCGCCCAATACGGCATCCCGAAAGACGAATTTGTCGTCTTATACGTGGGCGATCTCCGAAAAGGAGCCCGGCGCTGCATGCAGGCGCTCACGCAAGTCGACAAGGGCCTACTGCTCTGTGTCGCGGCCGCCGATCCGATTCCGTACCGGCAATTCGCGAAAGACCTCGGAGTGGAACAGCGCGTGATCTTCGCCGGCCACACCAAGCAGGTGGAGCGAGCCTTCGCGGCCGGTGACGCTTTTCTGCTTCCCACTCCTTACGATTCTTTCGCGATGGTGGTGTCGGAAGCAATGGGATGCGGCCTGCCCGTGGTGGTTAGCCGCGAGGCCGGCGTGGCGGAACTGATCCGGCACGGAGTGAACGGATTGCTTTTGGAGGACGTTACCAGCCACTCGGAACTGGCGCTGCACATGCGCTCGCTGCAGGATCGCGAGTGGGCTGAAGCTTTGGGACGCGCGGGTAGAAGAACGGTCGAGCCGCTGTCCTGGGACGCGGTGGCCGCGCAAACCATGGCGGTCTATAAGGAAGTGCTCTAGTTCCGAGTTCGGGTATGCCGCAGCCAACTATTGTTTTTCTGGTCAACGGCGATCCGCCGGGCGCCATGGGAATCCGGGCTCAGTCGTTTCGAGATCGCCTGGCCAGCGAGTTCGACATTCATATCGCCTATCGCTCCTTAAGTCGCGTCCGGACCATCTTCTATTTTCTCGGTGTCCTGGCCCGGGTTCGTCCTAGCCTCTGTTACGTCTTCGACATGGGTTACTCGGGCGTGATCGCCGCCGGCTTCTATCGCCTGTTCTCCCGCTGCCGCCTGGTCATTGACACCGGCGACGCCATTTACGCGCTCAGTAAAAGCACCGGCGAGCGTGGGCCCCTGGGACTGGGGCTAACCAAGCTGCTCGAATGGTTCGCCTTCGCCGTTAGCGGCCGCGTCGTCGTGCGCAGCCACCCGCACCAAGAAATGTTGGCCGACCAGGGAATTGTGGCTTCCGTAATACCCGACGGCGTCGATACCGAACAATTCTTCCCGTGTCCGGAGCCGGATTTGCGTCGAAAATACGGCCTCGAAGATGCCGTGGTCATTGGCGTGTTAGGGAGTTTGGTTTGGAGCCCACGCTTGCAGATGTGTTACGGCTGGGAATTGATCGAAGTGATCCGCTTGCTGAGGGATCGTCCCATAAAAGGCCTCATCATCGGCGACGGCTCCGGATTATCGAGACTCAAAGAGCAATGCGCCGCCTATGGGATCGAGGATCGAATCGTGTTCGCCGGTCGCGTACGCTACCAGGACCTGCCGCGCTTCGTTAATCTAATGGACATCTGCCTGTCCACTCAGACTAACGACGTTCCCGGCCAGGTCCGCACCACCGGCAAGCTTCCGATCTATTTGGCGTGCGGCCGCTTTGTGCTCTCCAGCAACGTGGGAGAGGCCGCCCGGGTCCTTCCGCCCGAGATGCTGGTGACCTACAACGGGACCAAGGACGTCGAATATCCAAGCCGTCTGGCGCAAAGAATCGAGCCGCTGCTCGACCATCCCGAGATCTGGCGGCAACCGGGGGCGAGCGTGGCCATCGCCCAACGTCATTTCGACTATAAAGTCTTGGCGGCAAACCTTCGAAAGGTTATTAGCGACTCTTTGCGGGGGGGGCGCGCCGAGCGTCCGGCCCTGGTTCCAACTGCTTCCCGGCCCGAGGAGCGCGGCCGGCCTTGAAAGGAACCCGGGACGGGTTCGAAGAGAAAAGGACGAGTTGATTTCGTATGAAGAAGAAAGCTTTAATTACCGGAATTACGGGGCAGGACGGCAGTTATTTAGCCGAATACTTGCTCGGATTAGGCTATGAAGTCCATGGCCTGGTGCGCCGCGTGGCGCTCGAGCAACCCGAGCACCGCCTCAGCCGCCTGAAGGGCATTCTTAAACAGGTCCAGATTCAAGCCGCCAATCTGGATAGTTATGCCAGCATCTTTCACGTGCTGAGCAAGCTCCAGTTCGACGAGTGCTATCACTTGGCCGCGCAGAGTTTCGTGGCCGAAAGTTTCGCCGACGGGTTCTCCACCATGGCGACCAATATCAACGGCACGCACTATGTGCTGGCGGCGCTGCGCGAGCTCCAGCCCAAGTGCCGCTTCTACTTCGCCGGGTCGAGCGAAATGTTCGGCAAAGTGCGCGAAACCCCGCAGCTTGAGAGCACGCCCTTCCATCCGCGCAGCCCCTACGGAATCAGCAAGGTCGCCGGCTTTCAACTCACCATGAATTATCGCGAAGCCTACGGCATGTACTGCTGTAACGGCATCTTGTTCAACCACGAGAGCCCTCGCCGGGGCTACGAATTCGTCACCCGCAAGATCACCCATGGCGTGGCTCAGATTAAACACGGCCTGGCGACCGAACTACGCCTCGGCAACCTCGAAGCTAAACGCGACTGGGGGCACGCCCGGGACTACGTCCGCGCCATGCATCTCATGCTGCAGCAGCCTTCTCCCGATGATTTTGTGGTTGCCACCGGCGAAACGCACAGCGTCCGCGAGTTCTGCGAGCTGGCGTTCGCCGAAGCGGGCCTCGACTATCGCGAATTCGTGAAACGGGACGAGGCCGTGTATCGCCCCGCCGAGGTCGATTTGCTCATCGGCGACGCCTCGAAGGCGCGCCAGGAACTGGGTTGGAAACCCACCGTGAATTTCGCGGGCCTTATCAAGGAAATGGTCCGGGCGGACGTGGAATTGATATCGACGTCCGGCCATCGCGAGCCGGCGGCAGTTCCGGTGGGATGATGATCGGTGAGGCGCAGCTCCGCCACTCCATGGCCGCCATCCGTCCGCCGGGTCGCACCGGCGAGTCCGCTCGTCTTCGCGTGCTGCATGTCGGCAAGTTCTATCCGCCCCATATGGGCGGTATCGAAACTCACCTGCAGGCGCTTTGCGGCGAGTTGCAAAAATCGCTCGACTTGCGCGTAGTGGTCGCAAACGACGGCGGCGAATCCGTCGCGGAGCGGCTGGATGGAGTTGACGTGTTGCGCGTCCCCACCTGGGCCACGCTGGCTTCCACGCCGCTGTGTCCCGCTCTAACCGGTGAAATCCGCCGGTCGGCGGCGGACATCCTACACCTTCATCTCCCCAACCCGATGGCAGTGATGGCCTACCTGGCCAGCGGGTTTTCTGGGCCCTTGGTGCTCAGTTACCACAGCGATACGGTGCGTCAAAAGGTCCTCGGCGCCCTTTTCTCCCCTTTCTTGGAACTGGCCTTGCGGCGAAGTTCAGCCGTCATCGCCGCCTCGGTCGCCTATCAGAATTCATCTCCGGTCTTGGCCCGTTATTTGGACCGGTGCCACGTAATCCCATACGGTATCCCACTCGATCGCTTCGAGCAGGCCGACCCCATCGCCGCCCAGAAGCTGCGGCTCCAATACGGCCAGCGCCTGGTGGTGAGCGTGGGGCGCTTGGTCTACTACAAAGGGTTCGAATACTTGATCCGTGCCATGGCGCGCGTGGACGGTAAGTTGCTGATCGTCGGCACTGGCCCGCTGCGCCAAACTTTGCAGGAGCTCGCCCGATCGCTGAACGTCGCGGAAAAGGTCGTCTTTCTCGGCCAGATTTCGGACCAGGAATTGATCGCTTGTTATCACGCCGCCGATGTGTTCGCCCTCGCCTCGACGGCGCGCAGCGAAGCGTTTGGGCTGGTTCAAGTCGAGGCCATGGCCGCCGGACTGCCGGTGGTCAACACCAAGCTCGACTCCGGCGTTCCTTTCGTCTCCTTGCACGAACAGACCGGCCTTACCGTTCCCCCTTGCGATTCCGAAGCTCTCGCGGTCGCAATCAACCGGCTGCTGAATAACCCGGATCTGCGCCGCTCGCTGGGAGAAGCTGCGCGTCAGCGGGCGCGGAGCGAATTCAGCCTGGATGTCATGACTTCGCGCACACTCGGTGTTTATGAAACGGTGGTCAAATCCACTCCGCCGGCAAGAAAATCGCTGAATGATTGACAAGGAGGCTCGGTTGCCAGGCCG
>JBEKHQ010000379.1:0-4380 GCA_050012195.1 Bryobacteraceae bacterium
CCTGCGCGGCAAGCCGGTGGAGATGGTGAAGTGCGAGACGTCGGATCTGGAGGTTCCCGCCAACGCGGAGATAGTGCTGGAAGGCTATCTGGAACTGGGCGAGCTGCGGCGCGAAGGCCCGTTCGGCGATCATACCGGCTTCTATTCGCTCGATGACGACTACCCGGTGTTTCACGTTCAGTGCATCACCCAGCGCAAGCATCCCATTTATGCGACCACGATTGTCGGGCCTCCGCCGATGGAAGATTACTACATGGGCAAGGCGATCGAACGCATTTTTCTGCCGCTGATGCGCCTGCAACTGCCCGAGATTCGCGACATATCGATGCCCGCCGAGGGAATCTTCCACAATCTGATTCTGGTCTCGATTCGCAAATCTTATCCGCTGCACGCGCGCAAGGTGATGCATGCCATCTGGGGCCTGGGGCAAGCCATGTTCAGCAAATGCATCGTGGTGGTGGATGAGGAAGTGGACGTGCAAAACGCGAGCGAAGTGGCGTGGAAAGCGCTGAACAACATCGATCCGGAGCGCGACATCCAGTTCGTTCTCGGTCCGGTGGATTCGTTGGACCATTCCAGCCGCATGCCGAACTACGGCTCCAAGATGGGCATCGACGCCACTCGAAAGTGGAAGGAAGAAGGATTCACTCGTCCCTGGCCGGATGTCATCCGCATGCCGGAGGATGTAAAGCGGCGCGTGGCCGAGCTTTGGAAGAAGGCCGGACTTCCCTGACGGCATCGCGAACCAGAATCGCTTATCTGGTGAGCCAGTATCCGGCCGTCAACCACACCTTCATCCTGCGGGAGATCCGGCGGCTTCGCGAGTTGGGCTTCGATATCCGCGTGGCGTCGGTACGCGCGGCGGACCGTCCCTTTGAGCGGCTGTCCGCGGAGGAACGGGAGGAGCAGCGCGCCACGTTTTACATCAAGCCGGCGGGCGTCGGCGGGGCGATCAGGGCTGCGCTGGGCTTGTTGCGGTGGAGGCCGATCGCATTCCTGGGCGGGTTCCTTTATGCGCTGCGTCTGTCGAAGCTCAACCCGCGAACGATCCCGCGATACCTGTTTTATTTCGGCGAGGCGGTGGTCTTCGCGGACTGGATGCGCCGCGAGCGGCTGTCGCGCTTCCACATGCATTTCACGACCACGGTCGGATTGCTGGCGCGGCGTCTGGCGCCCATGCGAACCTCGGCGACGATCCACGGCTCGGCCGAGTTCGAGGATCCGAAGGGTTTTCGCTTGCGGGAAAAAATCGAGGCGTTCGACTTGCTGTGCGCGATCAGCGAGTATGGGCGCGGCCAGTTGATGCGGCTGTCGGACCGGAAGCAGTGGAACAAGCTGCGTGTTTCAAGATTGGGCGTCGATCCTGCGGTGTATGCGCCGCGGCCGTTCCGCTACAATCCGTCGCCGTTTGAAATCGTTTGTGTGGGGCGTTTGGCGAGAGTCAAGGGCCACGCTGTTCTGATCGCCGCGGTCGCGAGGATGGCGCGGCAGGGTCGCGCGGTGTTCCTGCGGCTGGTAGGGGATGGCCCGGAGCGCGCGAATCTTGAAAACCAGGTCGGCGAGAGCGGTTTAAATGCACGCGTCTTTTTCGAAGGCTGGCAGAATGCGGATCGAGTGCGCGATTGCTATCAGCAGGCAGATGTCTTTGCGCTCGCGAGCATGGCTGAAGGAATCCCGGTGGCGCTGATGGAGGCGATGGCGATGGAGATTCCCTGTGTCGCGACGGCGGTCATGGGAGTACCCGAGTTGATCCGCAACGAAGTGGACGGTTTGTTGGTTGCCCCCGCGAACGAAGAGGAACTGGCGGCCGCGCTGGCACGATACTTGGACGATTCGGAGTTGCGCCACCGCTTGGGGAAAGCCGGGCGACGGCGCGTGGCCGAGTGTTACGACTTGAATCGCAATACGGCGGGTTTGGCGGAGATCCTGCGCGAGGTTCCTCCCGTCGAATGTTAAACTGAATAGAAAGACGGCGGCTGTAGCTCAGTTGGTAGTAGCGCCAGATTGTGGTTCTGGATGTCGTGGGTTCGAATCCCACCAGCCGCCCCAAGGTTGAAGCCGCACATGCTCCTTCTCGAGCGGCCTGGGCTAACCAATCGGATAGTCATCGATCACCAAAAGATAGACTTACGGATCGATCAGCTTCAGCCTGATGGCGTAGCGCACCACGCCGGCAACCCCCCTAACCTCCAACTTCCGCATAATATTATGCCGATGAAATTCAACCGTCTTGGCCGAAATTCCTATCTTGGCCCCTATTTCTTTAGAAGTTAGTCCTTCTGCTAAGCAGCAGACAACTTCCTTTTCCCGAGTGGTGAGTGGGTCATCCTGTCCCATGAGACCAGCGACTGATAGCAATCGGGCAGCCATATTGCGGGTTCGTGAAGCAACTCGAGTCTAAAGCGGCCGCCCAC
Source organism: Bryobacteraceae bacterium (assembly GCA_050012195.1). Lineage (GTDB taxonomy): Bacteria > Acidobacteriota > Terriglobia > Bryobacterales > Bryobacteraceae > Palsa-89. The sequence goes on from JBEKHQ010000379.1 coordinate 2,415, forward strand.
CCCCTTGACCGGGGCGGGTATCTTATATACGATCAGCCTGATGATCTAGTAAGGAGGGAAAGACCATGTCGCTTTCTCTGAACGAACTTTGGATTGTCTGGGGCACGATTACGGCCGTACTCGCCTGCCTGGTGATTTACCGTTCCCTGGTCAGCAACAAAGAAGAGGATCAACTCTTCCTAAACACGGAAAACCCTGCGGAGAGTCACATGGAAGCCGAGCAACGGGCAATTCTCATGCGGCTAAATAAGCTGGGGCTGTACATCAAGAGTTTGAGTTATGTTTCGGGGGCGATCCTGGTGTTCATCGCCGCTATCTGGATATACCGCGGAATCAACGGATTTACCAACCCGTCCCGGGAGCCCTGACGCTCGCCGAACGCCGTCGCGGCGCACAGTATAATTGTGTACCGAGACGACCGAAGGGAGCTTCGTATGGACGAAATCAAACGCAGGACTTTCATCACAGGCTTGGGCGCGGCGGTTTCCTTGGCGCCCGGTTTCGCGTTCGCGCCGGCACGCGAGGGCGGCGAAAACAACCCCGATCTCACCAAAGTGAATCCCGAGTTTTTGGCGAGTCCCAAGGAAGTTCACGCCTGGCATGTCGTCAAGGACTCCAAGGGCGGGCCGACGATGACCGGCAGTCCGTCGTGGAAGAACTATCTCGAATTCGCGGAAAAGAGCTGGCGGGAAAGCGGCGTCGTGGATGTTTTCCGGAATCCTTTCACATTCGCTCGCTGGTATACCACCGAGTTTCCGGACGATTCGAACTGGTCGCTGCACGTCGAGGGCAAGAAAATCAAGGTGGCGAGTTACGGTTGCAATTCCGGCCAGACGCCTGCGGAAGGCGTGACCGGACAACTGGTCGTTTATAAAGAAGGAATGTCCGCGGAGGAACTGCGCGGCAAGATCGCGATCATGGTGAAGGAGCAAGGGCGCGGCGGCAGCTCTGGAACCGACGATTACGAATACCTGTCGAATCCCGAGACGTTTCCCGATCCGCTGCATCCGCGCGCCGAAGAGGCGGCGCTCAGTCCGTTCCCGATCATGGGATTGGGGGCTGCGCAAAAAACGTTGATCGACGCGGGTGCTGCCGGTGCGCTGATCGTGATGCCGCTTTCCTACGAAGCTCTGGCCGGTGTTTATACTTTCGGTGTCCCGGCGCTCCACCAGATGCCGAGCCTTTACCTGGATCGCGATATTGGCGCTCGGATGATCGAAGCCGCCGGCGCTGGGAAGAGCGCCACTCTGCGGCTCATCGCGCAGACCGAACAGGCTGAAGCCTACCAGCTCTTCGGCTACCTGCCCGGCAGGAATTACGGAAAACCGAACGACGAACAAGTGCTGCTCATCACGCATACGGACGGGCCGTCCATTTCGCAGGAGAACGGCGGACTCGGCATTTTGGCGATGGTGAAATATTTCGCGCACATTCCGCAATCCGAGCGGCCGCGCACGCTGATGCTGTTCTATGATTGCCGCCACTATATGCCGGGCGCGGAGCGAGCGTTCGCGGCCCAGGATTATGCCGCCAGCCATCCCGAGATTTACAAGAAAGTGGTCGCCGCCATGGGCATCGAGCATCTGGGCCAGATCAAAGTGGAAGAGGGAAACGGGCAGCCTTATCACAAGACCAGTCTGATGGAGCTCTCCTCGGTCTGGATCACCAACAACCAGCATCTGGTGGACATTTCACTGAGGGCGGTTAAGGACAACCATCTCCCGCGCGTCCAGGTCCAGTGTCCAGGACGCAAAGGGATTCACGGCGGCGAGCAAGGCCCTTGGTACGGCCTCGGCGGGATCGCGCGGAGGATCGGCGTGGCAGGCGCTTCCACGATGGGATCGATGACGGCCTATTGGTCGACTAAAACGCGGATCGATTATCTCGATGCTGCCCACTTCGTGAATCAGATGGCCAGTATGAGTCAGATCTGCGGCGAATTGATGATAGCCGATGTCGAGTCCAT
>JBEKHQ010000380.1:0-5039 GCA_050012195.1 Bryobacteraceae bacterium
AAGATCCAATGGCCCGAGTTCACGTCTCAGGAACTGGACGATCTATTGGTCTACCTGCAAAACCTCCCGCCCATCAAGAGCGCCGCGTTCGAGTTCATTCTCCCATCGCCCGAAGGCGGAGCCGCTCTGTTCAACGAGAAGGGTTGCACGGGCTGTCACAAGGGCGCGCTTTCGCTGGAGAATCGTCTGGCCGACAGCACGCTGACGGATGTGGCCGCGGCCCTGTGGAACCATTCGCCCCAAATGGCGCAGCCCCATCCAGAACTCAGCCTTGTGGAAATGCGGCAGATTCTCGGATACGTTTGGGCGCGGCAGTTCTTCCAAACCCGAGGCGACGCTGAGCACGGCCGCAAAACGTTCGAATCGAAAAAATGCGCGGGATGCCATAACGACGCCTCGTCGGGTGCGCCCGCTCTCTCCAAGCCATCCGAGCCCTATTCGACCATCGACATGGTTTCCTTGCTATGGAAACATGGCCCCGCCATGCTGCGCAAGATGCAAGATAAGCACGTCGCTTGGCCGCAGCTTTCGCAGAGCGATATGGTAAATCTGATCGCCTACCTCAATACGCGTTAAGCGTTCGTTCCCGCGCCGGCGCGTTGAGCGGCTGTCTTGAAAACCTTGCGCAGAATTCGGACTCCGCGATCGATTTCCGCGTCGCTGACGATGTAAGGCGGCAGAAACCGCAACACGGTTTCGTGGGTGCAATTGATCAGCAGGCCTTGCGCTTTGGCATCCAGCACAATTTGCTTGCCGGGGATGTCGAGATCGACGCCGATCATCAGTCCGTGGCCGCGCACTTCCCGAATAAAGGAGAAGCGCCGGCGCAAATCGTCCAGTTTCGCGCGGAAGTAGTCGCCCGCCTGCTCGATGCGCGGGAGCAGATCTCCGAGAATGTCCAGAAACTCGATGGCCACGCGACAAGCCAGCGGCCCGCCTCCGAACGTGGACCCATGCATGCCGGGGCCGATAGCGGACGCCGCGCGTTCGTTGGCCACGATCACTCCCAGCGGAATACCGCAGGCGAGCGGCTTGGCGGCCACCATGACATCGGGCAGCACGATCGGATCGGCCATCTGGTAGGCGAAATATTTGCCCACCCGGCCCACGCCGCATTGAATCTCGTCGAAAACCAGGAGCGCGTCGTACCGGTCGGCCAGCTCGCGCGCTTTGCGGGCATATTCGGTGGATATGGGACAGATGCCGCCCTCGCCCTGAATCCACTCGATCACGATGCCCGCCGTGCGTTCGCTCACCATTTGTTCGAGCGCGGTGATGTCGTTGGCCGGCGCGAACCGGACGCCCGCCAGCAGCGGCTCGAAGTCCTTGCGGTATTTCTCCTGGCCGGTAATGGACAGCGCCCCCAGCGTCCTTCCGTGAAACGAATTATGCAGCGAAACGATTTCGATCTTGTCGGCATGAATCTTCCGCCCGTGCGAGCGGATCATTTTCAGCGCGCCTTCCATCGCCTCGGTTCCGGAGTTGCAGAAAAACGTGCGCTCTAAGCCGCTGATCTTCGCCAGACGCTGCGCCAGTGGGCCCTGGTACTCGTGATAGTAAAGATTCGAGGTATGCAGCATCAAGCCGGCTTGGTTCCGAATCAGCTTCACGATGCGCGGATGGGAGTGGCCGAGAGCGTTGACTCCGATTCCGGTAATGAAGTCGAGATAGCGGCGGCCCGACACGTCGTAGGCGTAACAGCCCTTGCCACGATGCAGCACGATCGGATAACGCGCGTAGTTCTGCAGCAGATACTCGCTTTCGAGCTTCCGAACCTGATCGAGAACGCTGGTGTCTTCTTGGACCGGAGAAACTGTACCCATGGAATTCATGATAACTTGGGGTCCTCATGAGTTCCCACTCCCGCCACCAAGCAATCCGCTACGGCAGTTGTGGCGGGTGGGGCGTGGCCGGGCACGCCGAGTCCGTTAAAAACACCTACGATCGGTCCGAGATCTCCTTCGGCAAGTTGCTCGAGGGGTTCTTTCCATCGCGCACGATCCCACCGAACTCAACCGCCAGGGGCCGGACACCGGCACGCAATATCCATCCGTGATTTTCTACAATTCCGAAGAGCAACAACCCGTGGCGGAAGCTTACATTCAACAGTTGAACGCGGCGAAGCTAGTTCGCAGCCGGATTCTCCCGAGACGGCGAGCCGGCTCAAGGAACAATTTCCCGAATTGCTGAAGCGCCGCTGAACCCGGCGCGTATTTTCTTCCTGTAACGTGCGCTGTACGTGGACGGAAACGCGTGAATCCGCGCGGCTTTTTTTGTGGTTATCCAAGTGCATCATCCTCCGCAGGCGCCCAGGCATGGTAGCGATCCGCTTTCTGGACGCGTAAAGGAGAATTGAAATGCTGAGATGGTCCTTAATGTTTCTGCTGATTGCCATCCTGGCCGCCGTGCTGGGCTTTACTGGAATTTCGCTCATTGCCGCGGGCGTGGCCAAGATCCTGTTCTTCATCTTCCTGGTTCTGTTCCTCGTTTCGTTGGTTGCGCACGTCTCTCGACGAGCTTGACGAACCGGGATCAGCGGGCCGCGAGCGCGCGATTCGCAATCACCGCCTGCCCGAGGGAGATTCCCCCGTCGTTCGGGGGAACTCTGGCATGCAGGAAAACTTCAAAACCGCGTGCCCGCAGGCCGCTGACGGAGCGTTCCAGCAAATACATATTCTGGAACGTGCCTCCGCTCAGGCAGACCCGATTAATTCCCTCTGCGGTCCGGAGCCGTCCGCAAATCTCAACCACTATAGCCGCGATAGTATTGTGGAACGCCGCCGCAATCCAGCCCGTGGATTTCGCGGCGAGCACGTCGCTCACGATGCTTTCAATGCCGGGCCGAAAATCGATTTCCCAGGGATCTCCGGCGCCAATCTCGAAGGGATAGAGAGCATCGACGCCCGGGAGCGCGCTCATTTCCAATTCGATGGCGGCTTGCGCTTCGAAGTTGACCTCATCGCGCAGCCCTACCAGAGAAGCGACGGCGTCGAATAGGCGCCCGCACGCGGAAGTTTGGACCGTGTTAATGCCGCGCTCGATCATCGATCGAACCGCCGCGACTTTCTTCGACGGGACCCGACGCCATAGCGGAAAATCGAGCGAACCCGCCTGGGCGCCGAACGTATCGAGCAGGTAACTCAAGGCCAGCCGCCAAGGTTCGCGGACGGCCGTGTCGCCGCCCGCCAGCGGGATGTAGCGGAAGTGCGCGCGCCGTTCAAACCCGGCGAAATCCGCCAGCAGGAATTCGCCCCCCCAAATCTTGCCGTCCGTGCCATAGCCGGTTCCGTCGAAAGCCACTCCAATCACTTTGTCGGCGACGCCATTCTCGGCCATGCAACTGGCAATGTGAGCGTGATGGTGCTGCACTCCGATCTTTTCCCCGCCTTCCATTTCGAGCGCCAGCTTGGTGCTGAGATACATCGGATGCAGGTCGTAGGCGACCGCCGTGGGCGCGATCCGAAATAGTTCCTTCATTCGCTCCAGCGTTTCCTTGTAGAAAACCAGGGTCTCGTAGTTCTCGAGATCGCCGATGTGCTGGCTCAAGAACGCATGATGGTCCTTCGTTAGAGCAAAGGTGTTCTTCAATTCCGCGCCGCAAGCCAGGATTTCGGCCACGGGAAAACTCAGCACGATCGGAAAAGGCGCGTAGCCTCGCGAGCGGCGCAACACGCGCTCTCTATCCTGGAAGACTCGCACTACCGAGTCGTCCACCCGGGTGTGAATGTCGCGGTTGTGTAAGAGAAACGCGTCCGCGACGCGGCTCAGACGCTGGACAGCTTCGCGATTACCGGTGACGATCGGCTCTTCGCTCAAATTTCCGCTGGTCATCACTAACGCCTGAAATTCGCGGTCGAAGAGCAAGTGGTGCAACGGCGTGTACGGCAGCATCACGCCCAGCGTGTTGTTCCCTGGCGCGAGTGTTTCGGGGAGCCCCGCGTCCGAACGTCGCGGCAGAATCACGATCGGATGGCGCGGGCTTGTGAGCGTGACGCGTTCCGCGTCCGATATCGCGCAGAAGCGTTCCGCGGCGGCAAGGTCCGGCGCCATCAGCGCGAACGGTTTGTCGCTGCGCTTCTTTCGTTCGCGCAATAATCGAACCGCAGGCTCATTCAGCGCATCGCATGCCAAATGAAAACCGCCCAGTCCCTTGATGGCGAGAATTCGGCCTTCGCGGAGCAGCCGCCGAACTTCGCGAAGTATCGCTAAATTATCGGCGCCGCGCTCAAATGGAAGCGCCAGCGCGAGCGACGGCCCGCATTCCGGACACGCGTTGGGCTGGGCGTGGAACCTGCGGTCGGCGGGATCTTCGTATTCCTTCAGGCAGCGTTCGCACATCGGAAAGCAGGCCATGGTGGTCAGCGGCCGATCGTACGGAACCTTGCGCGTGATCGTGTAGCGTGGGCCGCAGTTGGTGCAGTTGGTAAACGGATAACCGCGCCGCCGATTCCCGGGAGTTCGAAAGTCGCGCGCGCAGTCGTCGCAAGTGGCGACGTCCGGCGAGACCGGCGCCAGCTTTCCGGGCTCGTCCAGACTCTCGCGAATGACGAAGCCCTCGTATCCGGCGGGGGCCAGAGTGGCGACCGTCAGGTCCTCGATTTGCGCCAGCGGCGGCGCTTCGTCGCTCAACTCGCTGACGAAGAGCGCGAGTGACGCGTCGGAGCCTTCTACTTCGATCAGCACGCCGGCCGAGGAGTTCAAGACGTAACCGGACAGCCGATGCCTGTGAGCCAGATTGTAAACGAACGGCCGGAAGCCGACGCCTTGAACGATGCCGCGGATATGGATCTGCCGTCTGCTAACCGAATTCGCGGAAGCGCCGTCGGACATTCCTGGTTCGGAACGCCTTACTCGCCCGGCTTCAGTCCGGGACGTTCCACCAGCTCGATCTTCGCGCCTGCCGGTCCGGCAACATACGCGAAGTTGATGGTGGGGCCGTTCGGGAGCGGCAGCGGGCGCGGCTCGGTCAATACAGTCACGCCCTTTTCGCGCAGGCCGTCGATGGTCTTCGCCAACGGGCCCACGGAGCGCCAGCCGAT
>JBEKHQ010000381.1:0-4369 GCA_050012195.1 Bryobacteraceae bacterium
CCCGCGGTGGCCGGGTTGTCTACTTCGGGCATCAGTATCTTGGCCAGCATGATGGTGGCGGGCGCGGTCATAATCACTGCGGTGAGAAGATGTCGAATCTCGACGTGCGCCATTAGCACGTAGGCCGCCATCACCGCGCCCGAGACGTGCGCCATGCCGCTGGTCATGACGGTGAACAGCTCCGACTCGGTGAGTCCCGCCAGGAACGGCCGGATGGTGAGCGGAGCCTCGGTCTGGCCCATGAAGATGCTGGCGGCGACGTTGGTGGATTCGGCGCCGCTTGCGCCCATCACGCGCTGCATCACGATGGCCATCCCTCGCACGAACACCTGCATCACGCCGAAATAATAAAGGATGGCGAACAAGCTTGAAATGAAGATGACGATGGGAAGAACCTGAAACGCGAAGACCACCGGCTGACTGCCGCCGAGCTGTTCGCCAAAGACGAAACTGCTGCCGGCCTGCGAGTAGCCGATGAGAGCGTTCACCTTTTCGCTGAGAACCACGAAGGCGCGAGCCGCGGGCGTACGCAGCACGATGAAGGCGAACGAGAGCTGAAGCCCCAGCCCCCAGGCGATCAGAGAAGGGCGAATGGCGCGCTTGTGCTTTGACCAGAGAGCGCAAACCAGCAAGATCGCGAGTATACCGAGGATCCCGGTAAACCGCCCCATGAACGGATCAGCTTACCACTTCGAGAATCAGCTCGCGCTCCTCGGGCGGTTGCGCCGAAATCCGGAACGCATCCTCGATCTGAGAGGAGGCTTCTTCGACGTTTTCTTCGCCGGTGTAATAAACGCGGCAAAGAACCGCGCCGGCGTCCACTTTATGGCCGACCTTCACTTCGAGGATCACGCCGACGGCGGGGTCGATGATGTCCTCCTTGGTGTTGCGCCCGGCGCCGATCATCGCCGAAGCCATGCCGATGTCTTCGGCCGCGATGGCGCTGACGTATCCCGCTCGCGGGGAGGCGATCTCGCGGACGCCGGTGGCGTTGGGCAGCAGCTCGAACCGATCCAGCACCTGAGGGTTGCCGCCTTGCGCTTCGATCACGTCCTTGAATTTCTTGTAACCGGAACCGTCCAGGAGTTTTTGCTGCGCTAATTCCCGCGCTTCCTCCAGCGTGGCGGTGATCTTGGCGAGATAAATCATGCGCGCCGCCAGTTCCAGCGAGATGCGCGTCAAATCGGTGGGGCCCGCGTTTTGGAGCGTCTGCGAAACCTCCATCACTTCCAGCGCATTGCCGACGGCGTAGCCCAAGGGCTGGTTCATGTCGGTGATCAGCGCCTGAACACGCTTGTCCATGCGCCGTCCAATGCCCACCATCATCTGAGCCAAACGGCGGGCATCCACCTGCTTCTTCATGAACGCCCCATTGCCCACCTTGACGTCTAAGACCAGCGCATCCAGTCCTTCCGCCACCTTTTTCGACATGATGGAAGAAGCGATCAAGGGAATGGATTCCACGGTGGCGGTAGCATCGCGCAGCGAGTAAAGCTTGCCGTCGGCGGGCGCCACTTCCGCCGTCTGGCCCATGAACGCGATCCCGTGCTTTTTCAACTGCTCGCGAAATTCGTCGATGGTCAGATCGGTGCGGAAGCCGGGAATGGACTCGAGTTTATCCAGCGTGCCGCCGGTGTGCCCCAGTCCGCGGCCCGACACCATGGGGACGATGACGCCGGCCGAGGCCGCCAGCGGGGCCGAAATCAGGCTGGTTTTGTCGCCGACGCCGCCGGTCGAGTGTTTGTCCACTTTGATTCCGGGAATGGAACTCAGGTCGACGGTTTCGCCGCTTCGGATCATGCAGTCGGTCAACGAACTGACCTCGCGATCCGTCATGCCGGCGAAAAAAACGGCCATTAGAAAGGCCGACATTTGATAATCGGGTATCTCATTCCTTGTATAGCCGTCGACCAAGCCGGCAATCTCTTCTGGCGACAATTCTTCACCATCGCGTTTTCGGTGGATCAAATCGACAGTTCGCATTTTAAGCACTTCAGCGTACCATCTTATGTGTTTGAAAGTAAAGGATTGGACCAGCGAGGGGCAGCGCGGGTATCTTTGATTGCCGCGGCGGGCGCGCTACGCCTTGACTTTGGCGACCGGGGAGCGGCACAATGGTCGCACTTCAAGGAGTAGAATTTGAGACGAATCGCTCTCCTCTTGACGTGCGCCGCATGGATGGTTGGTTTGGTTTCCGGCGCCTCCCGTTTGCTGGAATCGGAAAAACGAACCATCGAACTGACCCCCGCGGTAGTGCTGGTGGACGTCAATTATCAAATTACGGTCAGGTTTCGATTCCCCAATATGCCGGAGGCCCGGCAATTCGACATAACGTACGATTACATGGGCAGCGGATTCATCTATCGCCCCGACGGATACATCATCACCAACGGACACGTGGTCCAGGACGCCAACGCGAAGGATACCGATACAAAGGACAGGCTATACAACCGCGTGCTGCACGGGGTGATCCACGAGAATCTGTTGCCGCTTTATAAGCAGCAAACCGGGATCGACGCCACCGGGACGGACAGCGATATCAAGAATGCGTTCGGCATCGCGCTTACCTATAAACAGAGTCCAGACCTGGAAGTCTATCTAGCGAACAAGAAGAATTATCGCTGCGAAATCAAGGCCTACAGCGATCCCATCGACTATGGCGGCAAGGACGTTGCGATTATCAAAGCGGATCTCACCAACCTGCCCACCGTGCGGTTGGGTGATTCGTCCGACCTGCATCTGCAGGAGCCGATTACCGTGATCGGCTATCCGGGCGCGGCTTCGCGGATCGGCCTCAAGATTCTCAACAGCGATTCGCTGTTCATCCCCACCGTGACCAACGGCCACATCTCGGCGCTCAAAGCGGATTTCAAGGGCATGCCGCTGCTTCAGTCCGACGCGGCGGTGACGCACGGCAATAGCGGCGGCCCGGCCATCAACGACGCGGGCGAGGTGATCGGCATGACTACGTTCGGACCCCCGGACGCCGCGGGCTTCAATTTTTTCGTTCCCATCAATACCGCCCTGGAATTCGTGCACTCGGTCGGCGTGGCGCCGGAATCTGGACTATTTAATAAACTTTGGGCGGATGCGTTGGACACTTACGACGGCGGCAAATGCGAAACCGCCAAATCGAAACTGCAAAGCGTGCTGAATATCTTCCCGGCGGAACCGGACGCGCTGCGCCTGATGACCGCTTCTGAAAAATGCGCGGCCGAAGAAGGCGTGTTCGGGCGCGCGATGGAGGGATCCACGTGGCTGATCTACAGCGCGGTCGGGGTGGTGATCATCGCGCTCGCCTTCTTGTGGATGGTAAGGCAACGCTCGGCGACCGCAACCGTGTCCGCCGTTTCGACGGGACCGATTCGAGTGGGGTCGGGGTCCGTGGTGGAGGTGGAAATCCCACAGCGCCCCGAGATCGCCCCCGTGGTGGAACGCGCCTATGGGAGCATCCAGGTGACCTCCGGCTCGCTATCGGGCAAGCGCTTCAAGATCACCCCAGCCGGACTGATGGTGGGCACCGACCCCTCCAAATGCCAGATCGTGGTCAGCGAAGACAACGTCTCGCACGAACACGCCTGGATCGTCCCGATGGACAATTCCGTGGTCGTGATCGACCGCGGTTCCACCAACGGAACCTACATCAATTCGCCGGAATCTCCCCGCGTGAGCAAAGTTGGACTCCAAAATGGCGATCGCGTCTATCTGGGTAAGAAGGGATCCGTGGTCTTGACCTATTTCAGTTCGTGAGAGACAGGAGAACGGCATGGCGAAGTTTTGCGCGAATGGGCATCAGATGGAAGACGCGTGGACGATTTGTCCGTATTGCCAGAAGACCGGGTTTCAAGCGTCCGGGACGCCCGGCAACTTGAAGACCAGGCTGGAAGGCGAGGCCCCGAAAGAGCCCGCCGCGGGACGCAAGACGGTGCTGCTCAGCGACACGCGCAAGCCGCCCGTGGTGGGCTGGTTCGTGGCTCTGAACGGCTCGCACAAAGGCGAGGATTTCAGAATTCGGGACGGCCAGAACATTATCGGCTCGGGTCCGGAGGCCGACATCGTTTTACGCGATCCGGCGATTTCCGGGAAGCACGCCAGCCTGCGCTACAAGGAGCAGAAGTTCTTCATCACCGATCTCGATTCCACCAATGGAACGTTTCTGAACGACGGCGTCGAATCGATCTCGCGCGAAGAATTGAAGGACAACGACATCCTTCGCGTAGGCGAAATTTCGCTCAAGTTTAAGTGTTTGTAGCGAGCTTAGGAAGCACTCCATGCTGATTCGCCCGGGCATCGAACTGGCGAACCTCACCGATGTCGGCTGTCATCGCGCCAACAACGAGGACTATTATTGCTACGCCGAGCCGGAGGA
>JBEKHQ010000382.1:0-4356 GCA_050012195.1 Bryobacteraceae bacterium
CGAAGTCGGCGGTGGTGTCAACTCATCGAAGGTGAGCCCGTCGTCGGCCGCGACATAATCCACGTCGCAATGCTCGCTCGAATATTCGATGGCTTCCGGGTAGATTCTCGTCGTGACCAAAACTCACGGCTTCATTGGTACCATTCTCTCTTATGGCAAAGCTAGGATTTCTCGGACTTGGACTGATGGGTTACCCCATGGCTCGTAATCTCGCGCGGGCCGGACATCAAGTGGCCGTGTGGTCGCACAATGCCGCTAAGGCCAAGCAGTTTGCGGAGACCGAAAAAGCCGCGGCGGTTGCATCGCCCGCAGATGTGGCCAAGCATGCGGAATGCCTATTCGTCTGTGTGGGCGACACCCGGATGGCCGAGGAAGTACTCACCGGAGAGAACGGCGTACTCGCCGGCGCGACTCCCGGCACGGTGGTGGCCGACGCCAGCACAATCTCACCCTCCGCCAGCCGCGGCATCGGGCAAAAGTTGAGCGCGAAAGGCATCCATTTCCTGGATGCGCCATGCACCGGGTCCACGCCGGGCGCAACCGCCGGCACTTTGACGTTCATGGTCGGCGGCGACCGGCAAGTATTCGAGCGAGTGAAGCCTTTCTTCGAGGTCATGGGCAAGCAGTTCTTCTTCTGCGGCGGGCCCGGAATGGGCTTGCAGGCCAAGCTCACGCAGAACCTCATCCTCGCCAACTTGATGGAAGCATTTAACGAAGGTATTGTTTTGAGCACCAAGGGCGGCATCGATCCCGAGCTGATGCTGAAGATACTGGACAACAGCGCGGCCAAGTCCGGGCTGATCTCATTCAAGGCTCCGTTTGTGTTCAAACGGGACTTCACCACCAACTTTTCCACAAAGTGGATGCACAAGGACGTGGGCCTGGCGCTCGAGTCGGCTGAGGAAATGGACCTTCCCCTACCACTGACCAGCCTGACCGAACAGATCTTTCGTGCTGCTATATCAGAAGGTTACGGTGATGCGGATATGTGTTCGACCATCCGCGTGATGGAGCGTTGGGCCGGGGTCGAGGTGAAGCCAAAATAAGAAATACGAAAAACTGTTGCGTTCCGCAATTCCATATACTATTATTGGAAGTAAGCCGGGGAGGCAACTCCCACCAAAGCGAGACTAACCTCATTAAAGACCCCTGAAGCAACCCTCCCCGGCGCCCGAAAGGGTCACCACAGCTCTTGAGGATTGGGTCTCTAAGAAAAGCAAACCGACATTCTAATCTTGGCGCAAGGCCGTCATGGGATCGATTCTGGCTGCACGGCTGGCAGGGATCGCGGCTGCCAGCAGCGTGGTGAGCAGCAATCCGAGCGGAACCAAAGTGAAGAGTACAGGATCGAAGGCGGGCACTCCTAGCGCCGCGCTCAGCGCCTTGGAACCGGCAAAGCTCAACACCAAGCCGACAGCAACGCCAGCCAACCCCATCAATGTAGCCTGCTTCATCATCATTCGCATAACCCGCGGCCGGCCAGCTCCGATGGCCATCCGTATTCCGATCTCGCGCGTCCTGCGCGCAACCTGGTATGCCACCACCGCGTATAAGCCGACCAGCGCTAATCCCAAGCCGACGAAGCCGATCGAGGCGACGGTTTCATTGAGGATGTTCGCGATTTGAACCGAACGTTGGTCGTACAGCTCGGCGATCGTGCGGACGCCGAAAACCGGAAGATTAGCGTCCAGCGAATGTGCCATTTGTTGCAACGGCGCCGCCAAGGCTGCCGGGTCGCCGTAGGTTTCGGCGAGTAGCGTCATGCGTGACTGAGGATCTTGGCTAAGCGGGAGATAGAGGTAATCGAGCTGCGGCTCGAATACCGACATATGCTTGCCTGTCACGGTGACACCGACTACTTCCGCCCAGGGGCCGTTGGGACTTTCCAGGCGAAGCCGTTTTCCAATGGCGTGGCCGCCCAGGTAGGTTTTGGCGAACTTCTCGTTCACCACCGCGACGCGCGGGGAATCGGCCCGATCGGTGGTGCGGAAGCCCCGGCCTTCGATGAGGCGCACGCCGAAGGTGGCAAAGTAGTTCGAATCCACCGAATCAGCCAGAACGTCCACCGATTCCTGGCCGCGCGGAAACTGGTAGCCGTCCGGAATCACGCGTTTACTACCCGCATTGCTGGTCATCGGAACAAAACTGGTGAGAGCGGCGGACTTGACGCCAGGAACCGCGGCGGCGCGATCGGTCAGGGTTTTATAGAATTGCTCGGTCTGAGCAGGCGTGTAATTGGCCAGCGAGGGATCGAAACGCATGGTAATCAAATGATCGATGCGGAAACCAGGGCTCCGGGAGAGCACGTAGGCACATCCGCGATAAAGCTGCGTTGCGACTACCAGCAACACCAAGGATCCGGCGATCTGCACGGTCACCAGCGCGCTCCGGCCAAAAAAGCGTTTGCGGGCCAGATCGGCTTCGCCTGCTTTTAGTCCCGAGACCAAATCGGTCTTGGTGGCCTGAAACGCCGGGACCAAGCCAAAGAGCACGGCGCTTAGGAATGAGACCAGAGCGGTAAAGGCAAGCACCTGGCCATCCAACTGGAAATTAAGTTGGATCGGGATATCTCCTACCACTTTGAGCTGGGAGAAAAGGTGTATCGCCGCCAGAGCGATCGACAGCCCCAGCGCGCCGCCCGCCACGGCAATGATCAGGCTCACCAGCATGAACTGCCAGATGAGGCGTGCACGGTTCGCGCCGATCGCCAACCGGATGGCGATTTCGCGAGCCTGCGCGCGGGCCCGGCTCAGCATCAAATTGGCGACGTTGGCGCAGGCGATCACCAAAGTAATCGCGACGATGAAAAACAGCAGACCGATGAGGTAGGTGTCGTCAGGATCGTCCTCGAAGCGCGCCTGGAACTCGGTTTGGACCGCCGCGCCAAAGGAACGGTTGGTGTTTGGGTAGGACTGCTCGAGGGCTTTCGCGAGCGCAGCCACCTCGGAGCTTGCCGCGCGAGGGGAAACGCCCGGTTTCAGCCTTCCCTTGACTGTAAAAGCGTGCTTGGCGCGATTGGTCAGCAGGTCTTGGTTGGCGGCGTCGAAAGCCGGCGCCATCATCGCTGGAACAAAAACGGCGGGCCGGAAATATTGATCCATTCCGGTGAAGGATTCGGTGGCTACGCCGATTACCGTGAAGTCCAAACCGCTGAGGCGGATGTGACGGCCGACCACCGAGGGGTCGGAATGAAATTCGTTCTTCCAGAGATCGTTTCCGAGCACGACCACGGCATCCCGGCCGGGGACTTTGTCTTCGTCAGGACGAAAGCCGCGGCCAAGCTGCGGCTCAGTCCCGAGGACCTGAAAGAAGTTACCACTGACGGCCAGTCCCACTTTCATCTGCGCTTGCGTTTTCTGGTCCGGCGCGAAGCCGAGTACAGTCAGGTCATAGGCCACCAAGCCACTGAAAGACTGGTTCTTATCGCGGAAGTCGACGTAGTCGGGATAAGAGACGCCCCCGGCCGTCCCGCTGGGGGTTCGAGATCGCAGGTTGTACACACCAGAGGGATCCGGCACCGGGATGGGGCGGAGCATCCTACCGTCCACGAAGCTGAAGATGGCCGAGTTGACCCCGATGCCGAGAGCGATGGAAATAATAGCTGTGAGCGCGAATCCTGGATTGTGGCGCAAGGAGCGGACGGCGTATCGCAAATCGTGCAGCATGTTAAGCATACGGCACTTGATCTTCCATCAGAGGATTAGCTTCCTGCTCAATTAGATAGCCGTACGAGAGGACGCGCCGGTTTGTTCGATACCGGGACGCGAGTTCATGGAACTGAACATGTGGATTCCGCTGGGCCGCGATTTCGACTAACCGCTATAATGGGGTAGTTAACGCTTACCATCCTCGGCTCAACCGGGTCCATCGGTGTGAGCACTCTGGACGTCGTGGGTCGGCATGCGGAAAAGTATCGCATCCACGCTCCCGAAAGGGTCACAGCTCTTGAGGATCGGGTCTCTAAGACAAGCAAACCAGCATTTTAATCTTGGCGCAAAGCCGTCATGGGATCGATTCTGGCCGCACGGCTCGCAGGGATCGCTGCCGCCAGCAGCGTGGTGAGCAGCAATCCGAGCGGAACCAAACTGAACAGCACAGGATCGAACGGCACTCCTAGCGCGGCGCTGAGCGCCTTAGAACCGGCAAAGCTCAACACCAAACCGATACCAACGCCAGCCAACCCCATTACCGCAGCCTGCTTCATCATCATTCGCATAACCTGCGGCCGGCCAGCTCCGATGGCCATTCGTATTCCGATCTCGCGCGTCCTGCGCGCAACTTGGTACGCCACCACCGCGTATAAGCCGACCAGAGCTAATCCCAAGCCGACGAAGCCGATCGAAGCGACCATTTCAT
>JBEKHQ010000383.1:0-4346 GCA_050012195.1 Bryobacteraceae bacterium
GTCGCCAAGGAGTTGGCCGTCGCGGGATTCTCGGTGGTGGTGCTCGAGCAGGGGCCTTACTATCGCGAAAAGGATTTCACGCACGACGAAATGAAGTTCAACTTCAATTCTCCGTTGATGAACGATACGAAGGTGCAGCCGCAATCGTTCCGCAGGAGCGAGACGGAGGCCGCGAAGGTACAGAGGTCGGTGGGCTATGGCCGGCAAGTGGGCGGCGGCACGGTTCATTTCGCGGCGAATTACTGGCGATTCCACGAGCTGGATTTTAACGAACGAACCATTTGGGGCGAGATTCCGGGAACGGGCTTCGCCGACTGGCCGATCACCTACGCCGAACTGGAGCCTTACTACACCAAGGCCGAATACGACATCGGAGTCTCGGGGCTGGCGGGCGCCAATCCTTTTGAGGGTCCGCGGTCGAAGCCGTACCCGCTGCCGCCGATGCCGGTGAAATCTTCGGGGGTCCTGTTCGAGCGCGGCGCGAAGAAATTGGGCCTGCATCCTTTTCCCGCGCCGGTGGCCGTGATTTCGAAGGATTTTCGGGGTCGCGTGGCCTGCGTGCATTGCGGTTTCTGCGCGCGATTCGGATGCGAGGTGGGAGCCAAGTCGAGCTCGCTCGCAACCGTGATTCCGATGGCGCTCCATACCGGGCGATGCGAGGTCCGCGCCGACGCCTACGTGCGCAAGATCGAGACGGGCGCCAATGGAAAGGTCACCGGCGCGATTTATTTCGACAAGAATCGGAAAGAAATATTCCAGAAGGCGCGTGCGGCGGTGGTTTGCGCCAACGGAGCGGAGACGCCGCGGCTGTTGCTGATGTCGAAGTCGAACCGGTTTCCCAATGGCCTCGCGAATTCGAGCGGATTGGTGGGTAAATACCTGATGTTCGATGTCGGAAGCACGGCGCAGGCGGTGTTCGAGCATCCGCTCAACGACTATAAAAGCATCGAAGTCACGCGGCTGATTCACGACTATTACGCGGCGGATCCGAAGCGCGGATTCTATGGCGGCGCCGGGATCGACGCGCGGTTCAACTCCAATCCGCTTCTGTTTGGCCTGCGCGGAATGCCAAGAGACATGCCGCAGTGGGGAGCGGAGTTCAAGCAGAATCTGGGCGAATACTTCACCCGCAGCATGACGTCCATGAGCCACGCGACGTGTCTGCCGTTGGAGGGAAACAGCATTTCGCTCGACCCGGAACTTAAGGACGCCTGGGGCTTACCGTCCATGCGCGTGACGTTCAAACTGCATCCGGACGATGTGAAGAACCAGCATTTCATTCTGGCGCGGCAGCGAGAGATTCTAGAGGCGGCCGGCGCCAAGAAGGTGTGGGACAACGGCGTGTGGGACGTTTCGGGTTCGGTGCATTTGATGGGAACGTGCCGGATGGGCAACGATCCCGCGAAATCGGTGACCGATAAATATAATCGAGCGCACGACGTTCCCAACTTGTTCATCGTGGATGGCAGCAGCTTCGTGACATCGGGGCGGCAACAACCTACGGGGACGATCCAGGCACTGGCTTATCGGGCGGCGGATTTTATTGCCAAGAGCGCGAAGGCGGGGGCGGTCTAGCGACAGTAAAGGTACCATCAAAGCAGGGTGAGAACATGGCAATTCTCGATTGGTCACAGTGTCCCGCCGTGGAAAGCATCCCCGGCAAGGTGAGCGGCGCTTGGGTGTTCAAGGGCACCCGGATGCCGGTTCAGACGGTGTTCGACAATCTTGAAGCCGGCATGTCGGTCGACCAGATCACGGAAGTGTTCGACGTAACGCTGGAGGAAGTAAAGGCCGTTCTACGTTTCGCCAGCGAGAGCCTTCAAAAAGAGCCGACGTTCGGCTGATGAAGGTTCTATTCGACAACGGAACCCCGAAGCCGATTGCCCGCAACCTTCCTGGCCACGAAATCACCTATACGCGTCGGATTGGCTGGCATGAACTGGAAAACGGCGAGTTGATTCAACAGGCCGAGGCCGCCGGTTACGAAGTGCTCCTCAGCACCGACAAGAACATCCGTATCAGCAAAACCTTTCTGGCCGGAAAATCGCGCTCGTGGTTCTCGGCATCTCGCAATGGCCGCTTGTTCGTCTACATCTCAACGGGATCGCCGACGCCGTGAACGCGGCCACACCCGGCAGTTATACCGAAGTTGAAATCCCCTTTGGGTAAACTCGCCGCCGTGATCTACCAAAGCGGGTAGAGTTCAAGAGAGCCTCGGCGTTGAGACCCGCAAGCTTGACGCGAACGCCGACCCCGAGTGGGGTCCTATCGCTCAGGTGTTGCGGACTATCGCCCAACCAGTCTGGTAAGCGCTCAATCCTAGTGAGATAATCCCCGCCACCTCTGCGTCTGGCGCAGCTGGGTGAGCGAGGCGGCGCGCGGCAGCGATCCTGTTGCGATCAAAGGCACTTGGGGACTTCGCTCCTTTATATCGTCATCTCCAGTCAAAGATTTACCGGCGGCTCTGCTCCGCTGGACTCGGGGTTGCATCTGCTCCGGTTGTTTTGCGCGACTCCATCACGAGCGTGCCCACTTACTGTTGCAGCACATACCGAGGGGAGGTAAATCCGTGGATCCTTCGGACCGCACACTTACCACTTATGACGTCCTCCGCAAACATGGAGTCGACCGTCGATCGTTTTTGAGATTCTGTACCCAGTCCGCCGCGGCTCTCGGTTTGAGCGCGGCCTTCGTTCCCAAGGTGGTGGAAGCCATGGAGACGAAACCGCGGATCCCCGTGCTTTGGTTGCATGGCCTGGAGTGCACCTGCTGCAGCGAATCGTTCATTCGCTCCTCGCACCCACTCGCGCAAGATGTCCTCCTGAACCTGGTTTCGCTCGACTATGACGACACGCTGCAAGCGGCCGCCGGCTTTCAGGTGGAAGAGATCCGGCGCAAGATCATGAAGGACTACAAAGGCCAGTACATCCTGGCTGTGGAAGGCAACGCATCTACCAAAGACGGCGGCGTGTACTGCACCGTCGGCGGGGATTCGTTCCTGAATGTCCTCACCGAAACGGCCAAAGACGCCAAACTGGTGGTGGCGTGGGGATCGTGCGCCTCGAATGGCTGCGTGCAAGCTGCCAAGCCGAACCCGACCGGCGCGAAGGCGATCAAGGAACTGATCACCGACAAGCCCATCATCAACGTACCCGGCTGCCCGCCCATCGCGGAAGTGATGACCGGCGTGCTGGCGTACATCCTGACGTTCGATAAGCTGCCGGAGCTCGATCGGCAAGGACGTCCCAAGATGTTTTACGGCACACGCCTGCACGACAAGTGCTATCGGCGCGCGTTCTTCGACGCCGGCCAGTTCGTGGAAGCTTGGGACGACGAAGGAGCTCGCAAGGGCTGGTGCCTTTACAAGATGGGATGCCGCGGGCCGACGACTTACAACTCCTGCTCCACCTTCAAGTGGAACTGCGGGGAAGGCTGGCCGGTCAATTCCGGTCACCCCTGCATCGGCTGCGCCGAGGAGAATTTCTGGGACAACGGTCCGTTCTACCAACGTCTGTCGAACGTGCTGATACCCGGTATCGACTCGACTCCGGACAAGATCGGCGAGACCTTGCTGGTGGCATCGGGAGTGGGCGTAGCGGCGCACCTGACCGTCATGGCAACCCGCAAACATTTCAACAAACCGGAAGAGCCGGCACGGGGTGAAAACCCGGGACAGAAGGAGTAACGTATGTCGAAACGAGTAGTAGTCGATCCGGTAACTCGCATTGAAGGACATCTGCGGGTCGAGGCCATACTCGACGATCGCAACGTCATCGGCGACGCCATTTCCTCCGGCACCATGTGGCGCGGCATTGAGGTGATCTTGCAGGGTCGCGACCCGCGCGACGCCTGGGCTTTCTGCGAACGAATCTGCGGCGTGTGTACCACGGTGCACGCGCTGGCCTCGGTCCGTTCGGTGGAGAACGCGCTCGGCATCACGGTACCGAAGAATGCCGAGATCATTCGCAACATCATGGAGCTGACGCAGTACGTGCAGGACCACGTGGTGCATTTCTATCACCTGCACGCTTTGGATTGGGTGGATGTGGTGTCGGCGCTAAAGGCCGATCCGGCCGCGACCGCCGCCTTGGCGCAGAAGGTTTCGCCGAGTTGGCCTACGTCGACGCCCGGTTATTATTCCGATGTTGCCGGCACGCTCAAGAAATTTGTGGACTCCGGCCA
This sequence comes from Bryobacteraceae bacterium, assembly GCA_050012195.1. Lineage (GTDB taxonomy): Bacteria > Acidobacteriota > Terriglobia > Bryobacterales > Bryobacteraceae > Palsa-89. The sequence goes on from JBEKHQ010000383.1 coordinate 4,183, forward strand.
ACTGGGCATTTTCCAAAACGCTTATTGGGGACACCCGGCCTACAAGCTTCCGCCCGAGGCCAATCTCATGGCGGTGGCGCACTATCTGGAGGCTCTGAAATGGCAGAAGGAGATCGTCAAGATTCACACCGTCTTCGGCGGCAAGAATCCGCACCCGCACTATT
>JBEKHQ010000384.1:0-4339 GCA_050012195.1 Bryobacteraceae bacterium
CGCTGGCCGCGTTGCCACCGTTATTTGTCGCGCTCACGGCGTACGACACCATCTCAGGCTACCTGCTGGTGGTGGCGATCGTGGCGGCCTTCCATATCCTGGCGCTGAACCTGTTGTATCCGAAGGTGGTGGGGTCGCGCGTGCATTTGAACCCCCTGGCCGTCACTTTTTCGCTGATGCTGTGGGGATTTCTATGGGACGCAGCCGGGCTGCTGTTGGCGATTCCGATGACGGCGGCCTTCAAGGCAGTCTGCGACAACGTGAAGGGACTACGGCCCATCGGAAAGTTCCTGGGAGATTGAGGCGCACCAATGGCGTGACGGCGCCGCTAGTTAACTTGGCGGACAGGCGCCCGAAGGCATGTGCCGAACCCGCTCACGCGGATCGCGCCATGAGCTGCGAAGGAGCCACCGCCGGAACGGTGGCTTTGATTCGCCGCAAAGCCTCGCGGTCGAGAACGCGTTCCCAGCACGCCGGGCATTGGTGGAATTCAAGGTCGGGGATGGTGTAGGTCTTGCCTTGAAATTCGCCGGTCCAATTCCGGCGCACCTTTTTGATCTCATCGCTGCCACAAGTCGGACAAAAAGTAATGTCAAGCATATATATGATTGGACGCGGCGCGCTTCCGCGCCGCTACCTCAGTAGAATCAAAATCCAGTACCGCTATTCCGCCAGCGAATCGTCGCCGGTATTCTCGGTCAATCCGCCCGCGTACTGAATACGGGCCTCTTCGTCGTAGCCGGGGATGGATTCGAGCGTGGGCTCCACCACCGGCTCTTCCACTACGTCTTCGCCGGCGATCTTGACGCGCCGGTAGTACTCCATGCCGGTTCCCGCGGGCACCAGGCGGCCCATGATCACGTTTTCCTTCAGGCCGCGCAAGTAATCCACCTTGCCGTTGATGGCAGCTTCGGTAAGCACGCGAGTGGTCTCCTGGAAGGAGGCCGCGGAGATGAACGAATCCGTGGAAAGCGATGCCTTGGTGATTCCCAACAACACGGCCCGGCCTTTCGCCGGACGGCCCCCGGACTCGATCGTGAGCTGATTGATGGCGCGGAAGCGGAACTTGTCGACTACTTCTTCCGGCAGAAACTCCGTATCGCCGATATCTTCGACCTTCACCCAGCGCATCATCTGGCGGACGACCACTTCCAGGTGCTTGTCGTTGATGTTGACACCCTGCAGCCGGTAGACTTCCTGGATCTCGTTGACCAGATACTTCTGCAGTTCTTTCTCGCCGAGGACGTCCAGGATGTCGTGCGGATTGCGAGGGCCGTCCATGAGCGGCTCGCCGGCTTTTACTTTCTCACCTTCCTGCACGTTGATGTGAACGCCGCGAGGCAACGAGTATTCGCGCTGCTCGCCATCTTCGCCGACCACATAAATCTTGCGCTGCCCCTTGGTCACTTCGCCGTATTTCACGTTGCCGTTGATTTCCGCCATGATCGCGGTTTCGCGCGGCTTGCGGGCTTCGAACAGTTCCACGACGCGCGGCAGACCGCCGGTGATGTCTTTGGTCTTGGTGGTCTCACGCGGGATCTTGGCCAGCACGTCGCCGGCGTGAACTTCCTCGCCGTCGCGCGCCATCAAGTGGGCGTGGGTAGGCATCAGGTACTTCTTGGCTTCGGACTTGCTGCCCAGGGCGCTGTCGGGCCGCACGATCACGGTTGGCTGGCGCTTCTCATCCGGGGAATCGATCACCACGAGCTGCGACATGCCGGTGACTTCATCCAACTGTTCCTGCATGGTCATGCCTTCCAGCAGGTCTTTGAAGTGCACGGTGCCGGTGACTTCCGTGAGGATCGAGAACGTATAGGGATCCCACTCCAACAGGATCTGGTTAGCCTTGACGGGGCCGCCGTCCTCCACCAGGATCTTGGCGCCGTACACCATTTGATAGCGCTCTTTTTCGCGGCCTTTGTCGTCGACTACCGCCATAATGCCGTTCCGGTTCATGGCGATCAGTTCACCGGTCTTGCTGCGCACGGACTGCACCCCGATGTAGCGGGCAAAACCATCGGACTTGGAGTCCTGCGTGGACTGCTCCGAAATACGGGAAGCCGTGCCGCCGATGTGGAAGGTGCGCATGGTGAGCTGCGTGCCGGGCTCGCCGATGGACTGGGCGGCAATGACGCCCACTGCTTCGCCACGCTCGACCAGCCGTCCGGAAGCCAGGTTGCGGCCGTAGCACATGACACAGACACCGCGCTTCGATTCGCAAGTGAGCACCGAACGGATCTTGACGCGCTCGATGCCGGCAGCCTGGATGGCGGCGGCCAGGTCTTCGGTGATCTCCTGGTTCACGGCCACGATCACATTGCCTTCGTAGTCCTTCTGATCTTCGAGCGCCACGCGCCCGACGATGCGGTCGCGCAAAGGCTCGATGATTTCGCCGGATTCGATAATGGGCTCCACATAGATTCCTTCGGTGGTGCCGCAGTCGGTTTCGGCGATGATGACATCCTGGGAGACGTCCACCAGGCGGCGAGTGAGATAGCCGGAATCGGCCGTCTTCAAAGCCGTATCGGCCAAACCCTTGCGGGCGCCGTGCGTGGAGATGAAGTACTGCAATACGTTGAGGCCTTCGCGGAAGTTGGCGGTGATCGGCGTCTCGATGATCTCGCCGGAGGGCTTGGCCATCAATCCGCGCATACCGGAAAGCTGGCGGATCTGCTGTTTGGAACCGCGCGCGCCAGAGTCCGCCATGATGTAAATCGGGTTGAGGTAGCGGCCGGTGCGGTCGTCCTCTTCCATGGCGTGGAACATTTCATCGGAAACCTTCTCGGTGACCTTCGACCAGATTTCGATGATCTTGTTGTAGCGTTCGCCGTGGGTAATGGCGCCGTCCTGATATTGGTTTTCGACGGCCACCACTTCTTTTTCCGCCTCGCTCACCAGGCCGGCCTTTTCGGAAGGTACAACCATGTCGTCGATGCCGATGGAAATGCCGGCGCGGGTGGCATACAGGAAGCCCAGAGATTTCACCTGGTCGAGCATCTGGACCGTCACCACCAAACCGAACTTCAGGTAGCAATACTGCACGAGTTGAGCGAGGCCCTTCTTCTTCAACAAGCCGTTGATGAAGGGCATGTCCTGCGGCAGTTGGTCGTTCAGGATCACGCGGCCGACGGTGGTCTCCATGTACTGCTTAACGAACTCAATGGGCTCGGTATGCAGCATGTTCTGGTTGTCGAAAGCATGCACCAGATCGATGACCTTGCCGGTATAGCGCAGCTTGATCGGCGTGAGGGTCTCAACTTCACCCATTTCGAGCGCGATCAGCACATCTTCAACCGAGGCGAAGGTGCGCCCTTCTCCCTTAGTGCCGGGACGCGCCTTGGTGAGGTAGTAACAACCCAGCACCATGTCCTGGGTGGGCACGGCAATGGGGCCGCCGTGCGCCGGCGAAAGAATATTGTTGGAAGACAGCATCAGCGTGGACGCCTCGATCTGCGCTTCCGGAGACAGCGGGATATGGACGGCCATCTGGTCGCCATCGAAATCCGCGTTGAACGCGGTGCAAACCAGCGGATGGATCTTGATGGCCTTGCCTTCCACCAGGACCGGCTCAAAAGCCTGGATACCCAGGCGGTGCAACGTGGGAGCGCGGTTCAAAAGAATTGGGTGGTCTTTGATGACTTCTTCGAGAATGTCCCAAACCACCGGGTCCTGCTGCTCGACGAGTTCCTTAGCTTGCTTGATGGTGGTGCAATGGCCGCGCTGCTCGAGGCGGTGATAGATGAAGGGCTTGAATAGCTCGAGCGCCATCTTCTTCGGCAAACCGCATTGGTTCAGCTTCAGTTCGGGGCCGACTACGATGACGGAGCGGCCGGAGTAGTCGACGCGTTTGCCAAGCAGGTTCTGGCGGAAGCGGCCTTGCTTGCCTTTCAGAGTATCGGAGAGCGATTTCAGCGGGCGGTTGTTGGCGCCGCGCAGCACACGGCCGCGGCGGCCGTTATCGAACAGCGCGTCCACGGCCTCCTGCAGCATGCGTTTTTCGTTGCGGACGATCACATCGGGTGCATGCAGCTCGATCAGCTTCTTCAGGCGGTTGTTACGATTGATGACGCGCCGGTACAGGTCGTTCAGATCGGAAGTGGCGAAGCGGCCGCCATCCAATGGCACCAGCGGGCGCAATTCCGGCGGAATAACGGGGATCACGTCGAGAATCATCCACTCAGGCTTGTTGCCGGATTTGCGGAAGGATTCCACCACGCGCAGACGCTTGGCGAATTTCAGTTTTTTCTGCTGGGAGGTTTCGGTCTTCATCTTCGTGCGAATATCTTCGCTGAGGAATTCGACGTCGACCTTCTTGAGCAACTCTTTGATACCTTCGGCG
>JBEKHQ010000385.1:0-4331 GCA_050012195.1 Bryobacteraceae bacterium
CCCAAGTTGGCGAAGCCCAGGCCGAGCGGGCGGAAATCGTGCGAATTGCGCGCGATCTTCTCGGTGGGATAGCTGGCGCTGTCGACGATGATTTCCTGGGCCAGCGTCATCGTATCGCAGGCATGGCGGAACGCTTCGACATCGAACTCGCCGCCCGGTCCGACGAACTTCATCAGGTTCAGCGAGGACAGGTTGCAGGCCGAGTCATCCAGGAACATGTACTCAGAGCAGGGATTCGACGCATTGATGCGCGCGGTGGTCTTGGAAGTGTGCCAGCGATTGATAGTGCTGTCGAATTGCATACCCGGATCGCCGCACTGGTGGGTGGCTTCGGCGATCTGGCGAAGCAGATCCTTGGCGCTGTAGCGTTGCTTGGGCTGGCCGTCGGCCACCGAGCGGGTCCACCAGTCGCCGCCGGAGTTGACAGCTTGCATGAACTGATCGGTGACTCGAACGGAGTTGTTGGCGTTCTGGAAAAATATGGAACTGTAGGCTTCGCCGTCGAGCGAGGAATCGTAGCCCGCATCGATCAGCATGTGGGCCTTTTTCTCTTCCTTGGCTTTGCACCAGATGAAGTCTTCCACATCCGGATGATCGATGTTGAGGATCACCATCTTGGCGGCCCGGCGCGTCTTGCCGCCGCTCTTGATGACGCCGGCGAACGCATCGAACCCCTTCATAAAGCTGAGCGGGCCGGAGGCACAGCCACCCCCGGCCAGCACAGCGTCCTCTTCTCGCAACGGAGAAAGATTGGTGCCTGTTCCCGAGCCCCACTTGAACAGCATACCCTCGGTCTTGGCGAGATCCAGAATCGATTCGAGCGAATCCTTGACGGAATTGATGAAACATGCCGAGCATTGCGGGCGCGATTCGCCCTTCTTCAATTTCACGACGTTTTCGGACGCTTCGTCGTAGTAGAAGCCGTATCCGCGCGCTTCCAGGTTGACGCCGACGTTGAACCAGACCGGCGAATTGAAGCAGGCCTTTTGCGTGAGCATCAGGTGGGCGAGCTCGTATCGGAAATTTTCGGCGTCCTCGTTGGTCTTGAAATACCGGCCGCTGCGTCCCCAATCGGCGATGGTGTCCACCACGCGATGCACCAACTGGCGAACGCTTCCTTCCCGGTCTGGCGAGCCCATCCGGCCGTGGAAATATTTGCTGACGACGATGTTGGTGGCGGTCTGCGACCAATCGGCCGGCACTTCCACGTCGTTCTGTTCGAAAATGATGGCGCCTTTATCGTTGGCGATGACGGCCGTGCGCAGTTCCCAGGCGATCTCGTCGTACGGCGTCTTGCCCGGTTCGAGCTTATGGGTGAAGTACTTGGGAAAGCTGACTCCCTTGCGTTCGGTGACCGGAAGGGCTTTCTTGCTGGTGGTTTGCACGTCTGGAATCCTGGCTAACGCCACGCCTACTTGTCCCATTTTAGCTCCTGTTTACTGAATGTTTACTTTTTGCGGCTGTCTGTAATCATGCCCCAACATATAGTGGGGCGTCAAGGATTATATCTATATAGTGCGCAGCATGTTACGGAGCGATGTAAATTTCGCTCGGAAGCAAGCGGCGAGAACCCGCCCAAATCTCAAGCAGGTGGGTGCCTGAGGACAAGCCGGCGGGCATGCTCACGTTGATTTCGTACCGGGGCGGGATTGGATCAATACAGACGATGTCCAGTTTTTCGACCGCTAAGCCGCCGACCGCGGCTCTGACCGTTTCCGGAGAACTGATTTCCTCGATTTGAACCTTCAAGGAGCCGGTTACGGACCGATTTTTTTGCGAGAGATTCACGCCATCGCTGACCGAGACGATGCGCGGCGTTAGCGGGCCGGAAGGAATCAATCGGACCATCGCGGGTGCGGCCAGTGGCTTTCCGTTCCAACGCAAGTCCACCGGCACAAGACCAGTGCGGACTCCAGGTGGGAGCCGCACGTTCACTTGCTGCTTCCCATCGGAGGGACCGACGTAGACCACTGTGCCGGGAACGCCATCCACCGCGACTTCTAGATTGTTCAAATCGGCTTCGTCGGGCAGGTGTTCAACCCAGATCGCCAGACTGGCGAATTGTCCGCGGTTAGGCGCCACGAACTCGCCGGAATAAGCATTGGTGATGCGATGGATAGCTAAAGGCAATGGCTCGGGCGCCGGATGCGGCAACGGCCGTTTGCGCCACGTGGTCCACATGTATTGCGTTTGGACGCCTTCCAGGCTCATCAGAGGGATGCCCTGCTCGCGCGTGAAGGCGCGGATATCGTCCGCCGAGAAGGTGACGCCGGCCCAGGTATCGGGCGTCGCGGAGTGCGGAAGGCCGTTGAACTGGCCCCTGAAAATGCCGCCCGGCTTCAATACCCGGCGCGTCTCGCGCATGTATTCAAGCACCACTGCGCGGCTGGGAACATGTTGGAAAACGGCGTAGGAGTACACGAAGTCGAACGATGCGGAGGCGAACTGAGAGAGGCTGGCGCCGTTGGTGGCATGCACGTGGGCATGCGGAATGCCGCGGAGACTTTCGCGCGCGAAGCCGACCATTTCATCCGAAACGTCCACGCCGTGGATTTCACCGAAATGCCGGCTCAGCGGTTTCATCAACCGTCCGGGTCCGCAGCCGATTTCGAGCGCTCGCCGGGCGCGATGATCGGTATCCCGCGGAAGGCGTTTGAGCTCTTGTTCAAGCGACCGCAGCACATCCGCGGCCGTGGCGGCGAAGTCTTCCTCGTCCTGGCCGCGAGCGCCGAATGCGACATAATAGCGGGCGTCTTCGCGCGCGCGCTGGTTCCAATCCGCGCGCATGCGGTCGGAAACGCCGGCGGGCTGGTCACTCATCGACGCACTTGTTATTCTTGACGGTCTGGTCGGACAACTTGACCGTGGGCGCGGACTCGATGCAGTGCGCCGCCATCTTGTATCCGCTGATCACGTTGTCTTCAATAACGATGTTGTGCGCCGGCCCGGGGCGCTCGCCGCCTTTCGCCAGATAAATCCCGCTCTCCAGGAATCCAGGCTCGCCAGCGATCGCCAAACAACCGAACTTGGCGTGCGTCTCGTTGCAGTGCGCGGTATTGAGGCGAGTCATGTGGTTGCGCAGGATGCGATGGCCTTCGCCCAGCGCGAAGATGCCGCCGAACTTCATGCCTTCGAGCGTGTTGTCCGCTATTACGATATTTTGGGATCGCATGTCGATGCCGGTGTTGTTGATTGCGATGCCGAAGTTGCCGTAGGGATAATCCTCCGGTTTTCCGCGATTGACGCAGGTGTTCGAGCGGACCTCGCCGTCATGAAAGCCGTCCAGGTCGATGCACTTGCCGTCCACTTCCTCGAAATGGTTGAACTCATAAACGCTCTGGCCGACGTTGCCGGCCGAATCGACGCCCACCGGCGTTCCGCCGCCTTCGACATCCACTTCATCCGGGCGCATACCGATGCGAACGCCGTGGTTGCCGGTCACGGTCACGTTCGCGGCGTGACCCACCTGAATGGCGTCGCGGCCGATGTCGGAGAACTGATTGTCGGCGATCTTTCCGCCCACATTGCGAGGCGAACCGTAGCAGGAGTGAGTCCACACCGCGTTGCCGCGGATGTTCCTGAAAACCGAATCGGCGACGGTGAACGAATCGACGCCTTCTTCCAGGAGAATCCCGCCGCTGGTATTGTTTCGCCCCTTGGCATTGCGCGAGCCGCTCTCCTGTACCGAAATGCGGTGGAGCAGGATGCCTCGGGAATGGCTCACGAGAACGGCGAAGTTCGCGATTCGGGTGAAATCCACGTGGTCTATTTCGAGGCCCTCCGTGTCTTCAATGAGAATGCCGTTATCGGGAAAAACGGCGGAGAACGGTTTGTCGGTGGGCGCCATCGGGCGAGGCTTTTCGAGCGCGGGGCGGCTGCCGTCGATGCTGAAGTTGGCGAACTTGATCCGGCGGCAATTTCTGCAACTCAGGATGGCGCGGCCGCGGAAGGCTGGTGACGCGCGCAAGACGCTCTGATCTCCGATCACGGTGAGATCGTGAGCGCCGTTGGGCAAGCGTAATTCGGACTCTACCATGGTGACGCCTGGCGGCAAGTGAACCGTTCCCGTGCTGGAAAAAGAAAGCGCGAAGAGCAGCGCGAGCATCAAGCGTTATTCTATCTAGCATGGCAATTGAGTTTCACGGCGTGGCGTTTCCGCCGCTGAAAAACCTGACGGTTTCGGCTCCGGGCGGAGCGGTGATCGGCGTGGTGGGAGAGAAGGGCGCGGGCAAGAGCGCGCTGTTGCGGCTGGCCGCCGGAGTGGAAACGACCGAGCAAGGAGAAGTAATTCGCACGGGACGCAGCCGCTACCTGGGGCCTTGCGACCCACT
>JBEKHQ010000386.1:0-4317 GCA_050012195.1 Bryobacteraceae bacterium
AAACAGCTTGCTCCGCTTGCCATTGATGCGAACTTCTAACGAATGCTTTCGCCCCATGCCGAGGATGTATCCATAAAGCTGCCTTTTAAGGCGTATTCGCATCATGTACTCACCGTCGACTGGAAAACGGTGGCGAATTGCAAGACCTCCACGCGAGCCGAACGGCAGATCTTCACTCATGCGTTCGTCCTGACCCAAAGTGCTGGCGACCGTGTAGGTTTCAAAAACCGGAACCACGTTGGTATCACCCACAGCCAGCCGGCTGATTCGTCGAGCGGCCGACAAGTATTGCTCCATCAACGCCGGCGAAACCGATAGAACTCCGGCGATGTTGTCAAAACCGTTTTGATCCACGTCGTCGGCCACAAGCAGAGATCGGCCGTCGATCTCCAGCGCTAGGATGTCCCGGACCGCATTTGTATATTCGGTCCGGTTAAGACGATGGACGGGAACCCGGCCGGGATTCGGCTTGACAGCGGCGGAGCGATCGAGAGCGGCTTCGAGCTGAGACACGAACGCGACCAACGCGGGTTGATCCGGGCGGGGCGCACGTGGAGGGGGCATTTCACCGCTCCGAACCTTATGGATGACTTTCTCCCAAATCTCGGCATCCCCGGACACGTCGTCCAGATTTGCCTTGTCCAACATGATTCCGCCCGTGCGGAGCCGTTCGTTGTGGCATGTCGCGCAATACTTGTTAACGAGCGCCCGTGAACCAGAATTAGCGCTTTGAGCCGAGGCAGGGATACAAAAATATCCAAGTGCTGACAGGGCCAAGATAGTCCGCAACATTAGAGGCATAGGGAGGCTTGACTTCAGCATCCTGCCGAACGCTACTGTAACACAACCTAACATACCTGTTAATATGGACCTACGGCTGGAACCACCTTGATTCCAGCCGCCACTTGCGGCAGAAACGGCAAGCGATAAGAGGAGAACTCGTGACTTCATTCCTTTCCCGGACTTTCGTGGCCACGCTGGCTTTGTTTTGCCTGGCCGCTTGCGCGAAAAAAGACGCCGGCATTCCCTCCGGCGCTCAATTTCAGAAGAAGGCTCAGGAAGCGCTGATCCTGGCGAAGCCCGGCGCGGTCATCGAGCTGCCGGAGGGCAAGCAGGACTTGACTGCCACGCTCTCACTTTCCGTCGACAACGTCACCATCCGCGGCAAGGGCATGGACAAGACCATTCTCTCGTTCAAAAACCAGACCGCAGGTTCGTCCGGACTGCTGATCACCGGCAACAACTTTACGCTCGAAGACATCGCGATTGAGGACGCCAAAGGCGACGGCATCAAGATTAATGGGTCTACCGGCGTCACGCTCCGTCATGTCCGCGCGGAATGGACCGGCGGGCCGAAGACCAGCAACGGCTCCTACGGGATTTATCCGGTGCAGTGCAAGAACGTGCTGATCGAGGATTCGGTGGTGAAGGGCGCGGCCGACGCTGGATTCTACGTCGGCCAATCGAAAAACATCATCGTCCGCCGCAGCCGCGCCGAGTTCAACGTCGCCGGCATCGAAATCGAAAACTCGCAGGACGCCGATGTGTATCAGAACGTCGTAACTAACAACACCGGAGGCATTTTGGCGTTCAACCTGCCCGACATGCCCATCAAGGACGGCCGCAACGCGCGCATTTTTGAAAACCAGATTTTTTCGAACAACACGCCGAACTTCGGCGCCAAGGGGAGCATCGTTTCGCATGTGCCCACCGGCACGGGCCTGGAAATCTTGGCCACCAATCACATCGATATATTCAAGAACACCATCAAGGATAACGCCAGCGGCAACTTGTTGGTGATAAGCTACGCTTCCACCCACAATGTGATCCATGACGCGGGCTACGATCCCTACACCGACGAAGTTTACATTCACGACAACAATATTTCCGGTGGCGGTGACAAGCCGGACGCCCGCGTAGCGGCCGACATCGCCCCCAAAGTCGGCACGCCATTGCCAGGCATCCTTTACGATGGCGTGGTGGACCCGAAGAAGGGTAGCGCCAGAATCTGTGCCCAGAACAACGGTGGTGCGGTTTTAGTGAACTTCGACGCCGGCAACGGCTTCAAACACATTCTTCGGAACGCGAAAGCCAACGATTGCGCCCTGCCTCCGCTCAATGCTGTTGCGGGACTCGGCGGCAACTGATCCACCGATGCGGAGCCTTGTTTTAATCGGGTCCGCGGCGATAATCGCTCTGGCAACCGGATGCTCGCGGCAGGTCCGGTCTCACGTCGATGAGCCTTTTCCCACGAAGCTCTCTCGGTGGCGATTGTTCACGGGCACGCCCGCTGATCTGCGGCCCAATCAAGGCGTGGTGCCATACGATCTGAACTCGCCGCTATTCTCCGACTACGCCACCAAGTATCGCTTCGTCTGGATGCCTCCCGGCGCCTCGGCCATCTATGATCCCAACGAGGCTTTCGAGTTTCCGGTGGGCACCATTTTCTCGAAGACCTTCGCCTATCCGGATGCCACCTATTCAGGCCAACGCCGTCTGATCGAAACGCGCTTGTTGGTGCGCGGGACAACCGGCTGGGTTACGTTGCCTTACGTCTGGAACCGGTCGCAAACGGAGGCAGACCTGGATGTCGCGGCCGACCCCACCGTGGTGCATTGGGCTCGCTCGCCAGGCGAGACAGTAACGATCAATTACCTGATCCCGAACGCCAATCAGTGCAAGGAATGCCACGACAAATCCAAGAGCACGGTTCCGATCGGCCCGAAAGCTCGCAATCTGAATAAAGACTTCGAGTATCCGGAAGGACGCGAAAACCAATTGGCGCACTGGGCGCGAATCGGCTATCTCAAAGGCGCTCCGCAGCCGCAGCAAGCGCCGCGGGCCGCCGTGTGGGATGATCCTTCCAGCGCGCCGCTCGAAGCTCGCGCCAGAACCTACCTGGACGTTAATTGCGGGCATTGCCATCGCCCGGAAGGTTCGGCCGGGACTACGGGTCTCTATTTGACTTCCGCTTCGGTGGAATCGATGCGTCTGGGCATTTGCAAGACGCCTGTTTCGGCCGGGTTAGGCTCGGGTGATCTGTTTTTCGATATCGTCAATGGTAAGCCGGAGGAATCGATCTTGGTCCACCGCATGGATTCCGACGTTCCGAAAGTGCTTATGCCGGAGCTGGGCCGGACGCTGATCCACCGTGAAGGAGTGGAATTGATTCGCGCATGGATCCGCTCCATGCCCGACGGAGTTTGCGTGGCCAAGCCCGCCGGATGAGCGGCTCCGCATGCGATACACTTTAATCGAACCCCGCAAGTGATCCTCTTGGGTATGCGCTTCTTGAGTGCTTTTCTACTGCTGGCGGCGACGGTCTCCGCTTCTCCCGATGTCGTCGGACGCGCCGCCGTATTTTACCAGCACACCGATTACGCGGCATCCCTTCACGTTCTGGCGGAAGACCCCGCGCCGGACGCCGCCGCCTTTCTGTTGGCCGGCAAAAATTACTACATGCTGGGCGATTATAAGAAGGCCATCGACGACTTTGAAAAGGCGCTCGCGCTGTCGCCCGGAAATTCGGACTACGAGCTTTGGCTGGGCCGGGCGTGGGGCCAACGCGCCGAGACCGGTGGATGGCTGACTGCTGGTATGAGCGCATCAAAGGCCCGTCAATGTTTCGAAAAAGCCGTCGCGCTCGATCCCAGAAACCACGAAGCCATGAACGACTTGTTCGATTTCTATCTGAATGCTCCCGTGATTCTCGGCGGCGGAATCGACAAAGCCGAAGCCATCGCCAAACGGATCGCCCGGGAACGGCCGCCGGAGTATCAGTTTGAAGAAGCCCAACTAGCGGATCGGCAGAAGCAATATGGCGAGGCCGAAATGCACTTTCGTCGCGCCATGGAACTCGCTCCGGGCGAACCGGGCCGCGTGGTGGATCTTGCGCGCTACGTTGCCAAGCGCGGGCGGCTGGAAGAGAGCGATGCGCTCTTCCAGCAAGCAAGAAAAATGGCGCCTAATCGGCCCGGTATCGTTTTTGCGGAAGCCCATACCTACGTCGAGAATCATCGCAACCTCGAGCAGGCCCGGACGCTACTTCGCGAATATCTGCGATCCAATCTCACTCCAGACGATCCGCCGCGCCAGGCCGCCGAAAAACTTCTGCGGCGAGCCGGCGGATGAATCCCCGGCATAATCCAGGCCCGGCGAATCTCAAGACGTATACTGTCCTGCTGCTGTTTTTAGCCTTGAAGGCGGGCGGCAACTGGTCGCTGGCGTGGGGCATGCGGCAAGTTCCCGAGCGAATGTCGGCCAACCCGATGCTCTATCTGGCGGCGCTGCTGGAACCGTTCGTCGCGGCCGGAGTAG
>JBEKHQ010000387.1:0-4314 GCA_050012195.1 Bryobacteraceae bacterium
CACCGAGGAGCTGTCCAATCTGGCCGACGCCATCCTCGACGTCAGCTACCAGCACATCCGCGCCGAACTCACCGCTCGCCACGGCCACCCCAAGTATCTCGACGCGAACGGCCAGTTGCGCGATTGCGGCATGTCCGTGGTCGCTCTCGGAAAGCTCGGCGGCCGCGAGCTCAACTACAGCTCCGACATCGACCTCATGTTCGTCTATCAGGCCAACGGCGAGACCGACGGACCCAATCCAATCTCGAACAAGGAATTCTTCAAGAAAGTCGCCAATCAGTACACCGAGCTGCTCTCCACCTACACCGCCGAAGGCATGTGCTACCGGGTCGATTTGCGGCTTCGCCCCGAAGGCAGTCTCGGCGAGGTCTGCATCTCTCTCGACGGCGCAAAAAGCTACTACCAAACCCGCGCGCGCGATTGGGAACTGCAGATGTTAATTAAAGCGCGCGTCGCCGCCGGCGATTCCGAAGCCGGCCGCGAATTGCTCGCTGCGGTCGAGCCTTTGATCTACTCCACCACCCTCGACTTCAGCGCCATCGAAGCCGTGTCCGCAACCCGCGAGCGCATCAGCGAGAAATTAAGCCGGCGCCGTCTGCCGAAGCATTCCTTCGATATCAAGCTCGCCCCCGGCGGCATCCGCGATATCGAGTTTCTGGTGCAATGCTTGCAGCGCTTGCGCGGCGGACAAGTTCCCTGGGTCCGCCACGGAGGCACCATGCTCGCGCTCGCGCGCCTCTCAGATAAGGACCTGCTCTCGGCCGCCGAGTATGGGCGATTGGTCTCCGCTTACCGATTCCTGCGCAACCTAGAACACCGTTTGCAATTCGCCGAGGATCGCCAGACCCACGCGCTGCCTTCCGCCGGCCGCGAGCTCGATTTGCTCGCGAGAAAAATGCCCATTGCGCAGCTCGGCAGCGCTCCCTCCGGCGAAAAGCTGCTGCACGAACTCAATGCCCATCTCGAATCCGTGCAGGAAATTTACCAGCGCCTCATCCATAGCCACCGTCCCACTTACTACAACCTGGCTCCCGACGCGCCCGCGGAATTGGATCCCCCCGACGACCTCCAGTCGTCTACCGCCAACCTCGCCCGCTTTCTCGATCAGCGCGCTCCGGAACTCGGCCAGGTGGTTTCTCGAACTGAGCTCCGCCGTGGCGCGGGCGCCTTTGAGCACTTCATGGAAAAGGTCGCGCCCAATGCCGCCTGGCTCGATTTCTTGAATTCCAACGCCGCCGTGGCCCGCGACACCCTCGATATTTTCGAGCACAGCCCCTATTTCTCCGAAGAACTGATCCGCGCCCCCGAGTTGATGGAAGAATTGAGCCGGCTTCCCGCCGCCCCCGCGAACTCCTACGTGGAGACGGCTGCCCGCCTGGACGACATCGGCCTTTTGCGCGCGTTTTTCCGGCGCGAGATGTTTCGAATTCAGTCCGCCAGCATGTGCCTCCGCTCTCCGGTCTTCGATACTCTCCAAATGACCTCGGACCTGGCCGACGCCGCCGTCGCCGCTTGCTACCGGATGGCGCTCGCGCAGGTGCTCGCATCCAGTCCTCCGGCCGCGCCCGGATATTCGCCTCGCCAACAACTCATGGTCATCGCGCTCGGACGCCTTGGTATGCGCGAGTTCGATCTCGCTTCCGACGCAGATCTGGTCTTCGTCGTGCCCGATCAGGACCATGACGAACACGTGCTTTGGACCCGCGTGGCAAGCCGCATGATCGATCTGCTTACCGCCTATACCGGCGCCGGTTTAATGTTCAGCGTCGATACACGGCTGCGTCCCAACGGAAGCGCGGGCGCCTTGGTCCAGTCCGAGGCGTCCTATATGGAATATTTCGCCAAGAACGCCGAAGCGTGGGAAGGCATCGCCTACATGAAGGCCCGCGCCGTCGCCGGCGATCTCGACCGCGCCACCGCGTTCCTCAACGAATTGCAGCAGGTGGATTGGCGCAGGTACGGACAGAGCGGCCGTTCGAAAAAAGACCTGCGGCAAATGCGCATGCGCCTCCAAAAGGAGCAGGGCCAGGGCCATCCGCTCAAGGCCGGCCTCGGCGGATTCTACGACATCGATTTTTCCTTGCTCTATCTCCGCCTCAAGAGCGCGGGCATTTTCTACAAGGTGCTGAACACTCCCGCGCGCATCGACATCATCGAAGCCATGGGCCACCTCGAGCGCGCCGACGCCGAGTTCCTGCGCGACGCCGCCACGTTTTATCGCGCCATGGATCACGGCCTGCGCGTCTGGTCCGGCCACGCCGAAGGCAGTTTGCCGAATTCGGAATCCCAGCTCGCCTTGCTCACCCAACTGGTGCACCGCTGGATTCCCGAACACCTCACGCGCCAGGCCGTCAAAGTCCAGCTCTCCATCATCCAAAATCGCAATCGCGAGCTGTTCGATCGCCTGTTCTCGAGTTAGACGGAAATGGTTTGTTCCTCGAGCAGCGCCGCGATCCGCTGGCGCGCTTCTTCCGTCAGCCGCATTCGGTCTCGCTCCGATGCTTCCCGCGTGGGTATGGGATCGCCGATCCGCATTTTCACCAGCCCGCGTCGAATGTTCCCAGACCCGAACGGCAGCACTTCGCGCGTGCCTTTCAATCCGACCGGCACCAGCGGAACCCCGGCTCGAAGCGCGATCAGCGCGGCGCCTTCCTTGAACGCGCCCATCTCCCCGTTGCGCGACCGTCCGCCTTCGGGAAAAATCAGCAGCGAAATGCCTTGCTCCCGCACCACCTGCGCAGCCAGCGTCATCGTCTTTACCGCCGCCCGCGCGTCTCCCCTCGGAACCCGGATATGACCCGCCCGCGCCAGGTGCCATCCCAGGAACGGAATCTGAAAAAGCCCGCGCTTGGCCAAAAAACGGAACTGCACCGGAATATTCGCCAGCGCCACCGGCGTATCCATGTAGCTCAGATGATTCGAAACGAAAATATAGCTTCCGTCCTTCGAGATCTTCTCGAGACCCTCCACCTGCACCTTTACGCCGCCGATCCCGAGCAGAGCCCGCGCCCAAGCCGCCGCAATCGCCGACTGTCTTCGCTTGTGCGGGTCGAAAATCGATACGGCCAGGCTGACGCTCGCGAATGCGATGGTTGCAATAACGATCAGCGGGTCCGTGATCGCGAGCGCCCGCAGCTCCGAAAGCCGTCTCCGCATTCGTCTTTATTGTACGAGGAGCGCCCGCGCTTCGCCCACCACGAACAAAGAACCAGTGACGAAAATCACGTCGTCCTTCCTCGCCTCGCGCGCGAGCTCGATAGCTTCTCTAACCCCGTGGGTGATCGACGCGCCCGGCGCAGGTATCTTCTCCGGCTCCAGCGCGCGCGAGTTCGCCGGTGCGGTCACAATCACCCGCTCGGCCAGAGGAAACAGCAGCGCCGCCATTTCGCCGATGGCTTTGTCGCGCATCACGCCGTAAACAAACCAGATCCGGCGACCCGCGTAAAAGCGCTCGATGTAGCGCACCAGCGCGCGCGTGCCCCCCAGGTTGTGAGCCCCGTCTAAAATGATCTCGGGGTTCTCCGAAACATGTTCCAATCGTCCCGGCCAGCGCGTGGTCGCGATTCCATCCGGCGCAACGCCGAGTTGATCCAGCGCGATCGCCGCCGCGCGCGCGTTCTCCACTTGATGCTCCCCCGCCAGTGGACAATTCACCTCCCGGCCGCGCAGCCCAAAGCGGCTCCCGCGCGCATTCAGTTCCAGATCCGTAATCGCCCAGTCGCGCGACAGAGTATATTGCCCTCGCGCGTGCGCCCGCAACACCATCTCGGCTTCCGGGAACTGCTCCGCGAAAATAGCCGGCACGTCCGGCTTCAGGATGCCCGCCTTCTCGGCCGCGATCTGCGCCAGCGTGCTTCCCAGAAAATACTGATGATCGAAATCGATCGGCGTGATGACGCACAGCTCCGGCGTTACGACGTTGGTCGCGTCCAGACGGCCGCCCATCCCCACTTCCAGCACCACGATGTCCAGGTTCGCCCGCGAAAAAAGCAGGAACGCCATCGCCGTCACCGTCTCAAAATAGGTTGGGTGCAAATCCAGCCCGCCGGTTTCGAGCATCCGTTCCGCCGTTTCGTGGACCTCGCTGCAGGCTTCGGCGAATTGTCCTGGGCTGATTGCCTCGCCGCGGATTTGGATTCGCTCGGTGGGTTCCACCAGGTGCGGCGATGTGTAGAGACCGGTGCTCGCGCCCGCGGCCCGCAATCCCGCTTCGATCATGGCGCACGTGGAGCCCTTGCCGTTGGTCCCCGCCACGTGTACCCAGCGGCAGGCGCGCTGCGGATTGCCGAGCGTATCCAGCAATCGCGTAATTCG
>JBEKHQ010000388.1:0-4314 GCA_050012195.1 Bryobacteraceae bacterium
GATCAGGATTTGCTCACGCTCAGATTCGATGCGGCCGCATCGGCGGAGCAGGCCAGCGTAGCCGCGCGGCCCGTTTCCAGCGGACCCTGACCGCAGGCGATATACAGCGCCGCCGGCTCGAAAATATCCTGAGGGAGAATGCGCCACCAATCGATCACGATGGGCCGCATCTCCGACCGGCGCAGATGCTCGGGGCGCAGGCTTTGGAATTCGTTCCAAGGCGTGGCGACCACCAGGACCCGAACGGCGGCGGCGCACGCCTGCATGGACTGCGCGTACCGAACGCGATCGTCGAGAACGCGGCGCGCATTTTCCACGGCAGCCGGGTCGTATGCCACCACGCGGTAACTCGCTTCCGCCAGTCGCGCCGCAAGCATGAGGCCCTGCGATTGTTCCACCACGTCCGTATTCGGCTTGTAGGCCAATCCAAGAATTCCGACGGGTTCCGCGTCTCCCACCAGCGCAAAGATCCGCTCGGCGACGCGGGTAACTTGCCGCCGATTCACTTGATCCGTCGCTTTGGCAAGAGTAGCATCCACGGATCGCCGTTCCGCGAACCTGGAAAAAGCGATGTTGTCTCGAGGAAAGCAAGGTCCGCCGTATCCGAATGCGCCTTTCAAATACTTGCCGCCGATCCTGGTGTCCAAACCGATCGCAGCCGCCACCGCGTGCGCATCGGCCCCGGGAACCCGTTCGCAAACCTCTGCCAGCATGTTCGCGAATGAGATTTTTGTGGTAACGAAAGCATTCAGCGAGATCTTCGCCAGCTCGGCGTTGACAAAATTCATGCGGACGACGGGTGGATGGTTCCGGCAAACACTTCCGTATAACTCTTCCAATATCGATCCGGCGCGCGAGTCGGATTCGCCGATCAATACCAGGTCGGGAGTCGACATGTCCTGGATCACGCTTCCTAACGCAATGAACTCCGGGTTATAGCAGAGACCAAAATCGACTCCGCTCTTCTTCCCGGAGATCTGCTCGATGAGCGGCAGCACCTCGCCGCCGGTGGATCCAGGCATCACGGTGCTCGAGATCACCACCAGGTGGTAGCCCGACTTCGCTCGCAAAGCCAGCGCGATGGACTCCGCCGCGTTCAACACAAACTGCAACGAAAATGTTCCGTCCTCTCCGGAAGGCGTCGGTACCACGACGAAAGTGACATCGGTTTCCGCAACCGCCGACGCCATATCGCGACTGGCGGAAAGGCGAACGGCGTTCCTTCGTATCAGCTCCTCGAGGCCCGATTCATTCACCGGCGCCAGGCCTCGGTTGATCGCGGAGACGGCGGCTGAGTTTACGTCAACTCCGACCACCCGGTGTCCACGGTCGGCCATGATGGCCGCCAGCACCGCTCCTAATTTCCCCAATCCAACCACGGAAATATTCATTCTTCAGTACCCTTATTTCGCTGAACGGGCTCGAATTTAGTGCTCAATGAACAATCATAGCCTACACACGGAGAGAAATACACCGATACCTCAAACTCGCCGCAACCTGTGTTGAAGCGCGCTTTCAAGCATGCTTCAATAGGAGTTACAGCCCTTCCCGATAGTACTTGGAGGACAATCCGAATTGAGTCAAGCAATCCTCGCCCTGGAGGACGGGACGGTCTTCGAGGGCAAGAGCTTTGGTGCGCCACGAGACAGCCTGGGCGAAGTTGTCTTCAATACCGCCATCACGGGCTACCAGGAAATTTTCACCGATCCGTCCTACGCCGGCCAGATCGTCGTTCTGACCAACCCGCAAATCGGAAACTATGGCGCGAATGCCTACGACCAGGAAGCCGCGCGGCCGTACATCGAGGGCCTGGTGGTCCGAGAGTTTTCGAGCGTGGCGAGTAACTGGCGGTCGGAGGAGAACGCGGAGCAGTTTCTTTCCGCCAACGGAATCCCGGTAGCCGCCGAGATCGACACCCGCGCGCTGGTGCGTCATCTGCGGACGCGGGGCGTGATGCGCGGCGTGCTGTCGGTGAGCGGCGCCAATAGCAGGCCGGATCGCGAGGAACTGATCGAGCGCGCCCGCCAAGCGCCGTCCATGGCCGGGCTGGATCTGGCGACGCGTGTGTCTACGCGGTCGCAATACTCCTGGAACCAATCGGTGACGCCCTGCTGCTCGTCCGAACCGCTTGCCAAAACGGCCGGCCAGTTCTGCCACGTGGTGGCCTACGACTATGGAATCAAGCGCAACATTCTGCGGCGACTGGTGCATGTGGGCGCGCGCGTGACGGTGGTTCCGGCGCTCACTTCGGCCGAAGATGTTCTGGCGCTCAAGCCCGACGGCGTGTTTCTATCAAATGGCCCGGGCGACCCGGAACCGCTCGAGTTCCAAGCGCAGCAGGTGCGTAAGCTGATCGGGAAGAAACCTGTGTTCGGCATCTGCCTGGGCCATCAGATTCTGGGTCTGGCGCTCGGCGGCAAGACTTACAAACTAAAATTCGGGCACCGCGGCGCTAATCACCCGGTGCTGAACCGCATGACCGAGAAGGTGGAGATTACCTCCCATAATCACGGCTTCGCGGTGGATCCGGATTCGCTGAACGTGAACGAAGTGGACCTGACGCACATCAACCTGAACGATCAGACGCTGGAAGGCTTCCGGCATCGCAGCGAGCCGGTGTTCTGCGTGCAGTATCATCCCGAAGCCGCGCCGGGGCCGCACGATTCGCACTATCTGTTCGACGACTTCATGCAAATGATCAAGGATTACGGATCCCGGTAATGCCTCGGCGTAACGACCTTCACCGCATACTGATCGTCGGCTCCGGACCCATCGTTATCGGGCAAGCCTGCGAATTCGACTATTCCGGCGCGCAAGCTTGCAAGGCGCTGAAGGCCGACGGCTATGAGGTGGTGCTGATCAATTCCAATCCTGCCACCATCATGACCGATCCGGATCTGGCCGACCGCACCTACGTGGAGCCGCTGACCGTAGCCTTCGCCGCAGAGGTGATCCGCCGCGAGCGCCCGGACGCGCTGCTTTCGACGGTGGGTGGTCAGACCGGTCTCAATCTGTCCGTCGACCTGGCCGGAGCGGGCGTGCTCGACAAGTACGGTGTGGAGCTGATCGGCGCCAAGATCGACTCCATCAACAAGGCGGAAGACCGCTTGATGTTCAAGGATGCGATGCGCCGGATCGGCCTGGAAACGCCCCAATCGCAACTGGTGAACAATGTCGATGACGGCCTGGCTTTCGCCAAACGCATCGGCTATCCGGTAATTCTTCGCGCCAGCTTCACTCTGGGCGGTTCGGGCGGCGGCATAGCTTACAACCGCGAAGACCTTATCGAAATTCTCGAGCGCGGCCTGGATCTTTCGCCGGTGCATGAAGTCCTGATCGAAGAGAGCGTCCTGGGCTGGAAAGAGTTCGAGCTGGAAGTGATGCGCGACCTGGCTGACAACGCCATCATCGTCTGTTCCATTGAGAACTTCGATCCGATGGGCGTACACACCGGCGATTCCATCACGGTTGCGCCCGCGCAAACGCTCACCGACCGCGAGTACCAGATGATGCGCGACGCATCGCTCGCCTGCCTGCGTGAAATCGGCGTGGACACCGGTGGATCGAACGTGCAATTCGCCATCAATCCGGAAAACGGGCGCATGGTGATTGTGGAGATGAATCCACGCGTCTCGCGCAGCTCTGCGCTGGCGTCCAAGGCCACCGGATTTCCGATCGCAAAAATAGCGGCGAAGCTGGCGGTTGGTTATCGTTTGGATGAAATTAAGAACGATATCACCGAGGTGACCCCGGCTTGCTTCGAGCCGACGCTCGATTACGTGGTGGTCAAGATCCCGCGCTGGCAGTTCGAAAAGTTCCCGGGTGCCGAACCGGTTCTGGGGACTCAGATGAAATCGGTGGGTGAAGTAATGGCCATCGGCCGCACCTTCAAACAGGCGCTTGCGAAGGGGCTGCGCAGCCTCGAAACTGGAAAAGCGGTAACGTCGGAAGTCTTCGACGCGGCGCTGATTCGCCAGCGCTTGATCACGCCGAACCCGGAACGGTTGAGCTATATCCGCTTTGCTATCGAACAGGGCTGGACGGTGGAACAAATCCATGAGATCACCTCCATCGATCCGTGGTTCTTGAAGCAGCTGCGGGAAATGGCGGACCTGGAGAGGGACCTTGCGGGCCGCAGCCTGACCGCACTTTCGCGGGATCAACTGCGGTGGGCAAAACGCGACGGCGTTTCCGATCCCCGGCTCGGACGGTTGTTGGGATCCGATGCAGACAGCGTGCGCGCTCGCCGCAAGGAGCTTGGCGTCACCGCGGTGTTCAATCGCGTGGATACCTGCGCGGCGGAGTTCGAGAGCT
>JBEKHQ010000389.1:0-4305 GCA_050012195.1 Bryobacteraceae bacterium
AACGAAGTCTACCCGGCGTTTTCGCCCGACGGACGGTGGCTCGCGTACCAGTCGAATGAGTCGGGGACCTATGAAGTGTACGTTCGGCCGTTCCCTGGGCCGGGAGGACGATGGCAGATTTCGACCGGCGGAGGCAGAGCCCCCGTTTGGTCCCGCGACGGGCGTGAGGTGATTTTTGAGACCCCGGATTACCGCGTGATGGCGGTCAACTACACCGCCAAGGACGATTCGTTCATGGCATCGAAGTCTCGTGTGTTGACGGAGACCCGCTTGCGGGATATTGGCAACTACCCCAACTACGATCTTGCACCGGACAGCAAGCGCCTCGCGGCGTTCGTCGCGGACGATGCGAACGGCGACAAGCCGCCCAGGCACCTGACGTTCCTGCTGAACTTCTTCGACGAACTCCGCCGCCGCGCGCCGGCTGGCGGATGACGCGCTCTGGGGCAGCGGAATTGCGGCGGATGTATTGGTTTGGACTGCCAGCCAGTTTGACAACCGATCGCACCTGGCGGCTTCGTAGCCCGCCACGGTTCTCCGCGAGGGAAAGCTGCTGCATGGCGCCTCATCCCGAGCTGGTTGGAGAGACCAGATCCTGGCTCACCAAGGGGGCGAGCGATCTGGAAGCCGCTACACACGACCTGCGGGCGGACCCGCCGCTGCTGGAAGACATTTTGTTCCACGCCCAACAGGCAGTGGAGAAGACGCTAAAGAGCTTTCTTACCTGGCATTCCATCGTATTTCGCAAAACGCACAATCTTGTGGAGCATACGTCTGGAAATTCCGCTGCCCGGGCGATCCAGAGAAACCAAGCTTAAACGAGGCCACTGGCGCTTGGCATCGCCCAAGAAGTCTGCACTTCGCGGCGTTTCTTGCTGACGATGCGAACTGCGACAAGCTGACCACGAGCTGCGCCGCCGCGCGCCGGCGGGAAAGTGATCCCGGCAAATTCGTTCGACCATGGTCTTTGACCATGGTACAGTCAAAACCGGGGGATGACATGGAGCAAATCGCCGTTTCCAAGTTCAAAGCCACGTGCCTGTCGGTGCTGGAACGCGTTCGCAAGACGCGCAAGCCGGTACTGGTGACGCGATTCGGCGTGCCCTTGGCCGAAGTTGTGCCTCCGCCGGAACCGAAGCGGCGCTCGAATTGGTTAGGAGCGATGGCGGGTACCGGTGAGATCATCGGGGATATCGTCTCCCCGATCTCAAGCGAAGATGAGTGGGATGCTGGCCGGGAATGAAGCTGCTGCTGGACACGCACATTTGGGTGCGCAGCCAATTGAATCCGGAGCGCCTTTCGCGTCGCGTGGCCCGTGCGATCAACGATCCGCGAAATGAACTTTGGATATCGCCCATCAGCACCTGGGAGATTGTGCTGCTCTACGAGAGAGGGCGTTTGAAACTCGATGGTGGACCGGAAGTCTGGATACAAAAGGCTTTGACAGTGGCTCCGCTTCGCGAGGCGCCCCTGACGCATGAGATCGCATTGGCGACACGCTCAATTGGCCTTCCTCATCGCGACCCGGGCGATCGGCTGCTGTTAGCGACAGCGCTGATCCACGGCTTGACGTTGGTCACGGCCGATCGCAACCTGAGCCGCTCGAAGCAAGTCCCGGTTCTGCTGAACCATTGAATCTCGCGAAGTGAGCGCTCCGTGCCACAATGCCAGCATGCGTTTCTTCGCCGCCATACTAACGTGCATCCTCCTCGCCCAAAGTTGCCCGGCGGCCTCGCCCCAGCCCATTGAGGTGAAGGTCGTGGTCGTCGCGATGTTCGAACGCGGCGCCGACACCGGCGACGACCCGGGCGAGTATCAGTATTGGGTGGAACGCGACCATCTGGATCGCATCTTTCCTTTTCCGCAGGGCTACCACGATCTGAGAATGAGCCGCGCCGGCGTGCTGGGAGTCCTCACCGGCGTCGGCACCGCCCGTTCCGCCGCCAGCATCATGGCCCTGGGACTCGACCCGCGCTTCGACCTGCGCAAAGCATATTGGCTTGTAGCCGGCATCGCGGGTGCCGACCCCGCCGACGCGTCGCTCGGTTCCGCCGCGTGGGCGGAGTGGGTGGTTGATGGCGACCTGTCGCATGAAATCGACGCCCGCGAGATTCCCTCCGATTGGAAAACCGGATACGTGCCGCTCCGGCAGTCGACGCCTTATCAGCAGCCTCGGCAGGATTGGGGCGAAGCCTACCACCTGAACGCCGCGTTAGTCGATTGGGCATTTCATCTGACAAAAAACGTCGAGCTACCGGACAGCGAGGCGATGCAAACCGAGCGGGCGAATTTCGAGCAGCCGAACGCGCGCCGCCCTCCGTTCGTCCTGAAGGGTGACACGCTATCCGCCAGCACGTTCTGGCACGGCAAGCTGCTCGACCAGTGGGCCAACGACTGGGTTCGTTATCACACCGGCGGACAAGGCAACTTCGTCACCGCCGGGATGGAGGACTCCGGCACGCTCCAGTCACTCACTTTCCTTGCGAAAGCGGGGCGCGTTGATGCGAACCGGGTGCTGGTTCTCCGAACCGCCAGCAACTTCGACCAGCCGCAGCCCGGCTTGACCGCCGCCGAAGGTCTCGCTCGAAACACCTCCGGCCGCTATACCGCCTATCTTCCAGCGCTCGAAGCCGCCTGGCGAGTCGGACATGTCGTGGTCGCCAACCTGCTGGACAATTGGACGAAGTATCGGGATCGCATTCCTGCCGGCGATTGATCGGAGTACAATCTCTAGTTGGCCTGGGAGATTGGTACGAATCCCCTCTGCAAATGAACATTTCCGTCAAAGGCGAATACGCGCTGCATGCCATTTTCGATCTTGCGTCTCAGCCACCCGGCCAGCCGATCAAAATCGCCGACATCGCGCGCCGCCAGAAGATTCCCCAGAAATTTCTGGAGCTGATTCTGTCCAGTCTGAAGCAAGGCGGATTCGTCGAGTCGCGGCGGGGCGCCGAAGGCGGCTATATGCTCGCCCGAACGGCGGACGCGATTGCAATCGGCGACGTGATCCGTTACGTGGAAGGCGGTAAAACGAAAAAGCGCAGCGTCAAGCAGCAGGCCGCGGATCCGCTCTCGGATGTTTGGCGTCGCATGGACCAGGCGGTTTCGAACGTTATCGACAAGACGAGTTTTGCCGAGCTCGTCCGGGATTGGCACGATCGGCAGACGAAATACGTACCCAATTGGGAGATCTAATGCAATTCCAGGACAACTCACTCAGCATCGGGCGAACGCCCCTCATCAAGCTCAATCGAGTGACCGACGGAGCGCCGGCCACCATACTCGCCAAGATCGAAGGACGGAATCCGGCCTACTCGGTCAAGTGCCGCATCGGCGCTTCCATGATTTGGGATGCCGAGAAGCGCGGCATTCTCGGACCCAACAAGGAACTGATCGAGCCCACCAGCGGCAACACCGGCATCGCGCTGGCCTTCGTGGCCGCCGCGCGCGGCTATCCCATCACGCTGACCATGCCCGAAACCATGTCCATCGAACGGCGCAGGGTTTTGCGCATCTTCGGCGCCAATCTGATTCTGACCGAAGGCGCTGCCGGCATGAAGGGCGCCATCGCCAAGGCCGAGCAAATGGCGGCCTCCGATCCGGATCACTATGTCCTGCTGCAACAGTTCCAGAATCCGGCCAATCCGGAAATTCACTTCAAGACCACCGGCCCCGAGATTTGGGACGACACGGACGGAGCGGTGGATGTGCTGGTGAGCGGCGTCGGAACGGGCGGCACCATTACGGGCGTTTCCCGTTACATCAAGAACACCAAACAAAAGAAGATTGTGTCGATCGCGGTCGAGCCGGCAGGCAGCCCGATCATCACCCAGACTCTAAAACACGAACCTCTCAAGCCCGGCCCGCACAAGATTCAGGGAATCGGCGCGGGCTTCATTCCCGGGACTCTGGATCTCTCGGTGGTGGATCGCGTCGAACAAGTGACCAACGAGGAATCAATCGAAATGGCACGCCGGTTGTCGCGCGAGGAAGGTATCCTGTCTGGAATCTCCTGCGGCGCGGCGGCCGCCGTGGCCGTGCGGATTGCTAAGGAGCCCGAGATGAAAGGCAAGACGATCGTAGTGGTCCTACCGGATTCGGGCGAGCGCTACTTGAGCACCGCATTGTTCGAGGGAATCTCGGCCGACTGATCCTAACGCTGTCTAGCAACTAGAAAGGCGGGCGCCTTTTGGGGTGATAGGGTGAGCGCCCGCCGTCGTAACGGGGATTTGACTACATAACGATCAAAGCGCCTTGTCAGGTTACTGGCACCCTCCAAAGATTTACATACCCTTGCATTCGGCG
>JBEKHQ010000390.1:0-4304 GCA_050012195.1 Bryobacteraceae bacterium
GCTCTCGGCCGCTTGCGCGAAGGCATGACCCAGCACGAACTGAGCACGAATATCTCGGCCGCCTATCAGGCGCTCGGCGTGACGGGCGACGCCATGGCGATTTTCGGAAAGTACACGGCTTATCCGCACGGCAGCATCCAGCCGCAGAAACTTCAGGAAGGCGACCTGGTGTTGGTGGACGACGGTTGCAGCGTGGAAGGCTATCAATCCGACATCACCAGGACGGTGGTCTTCGGCAAGCCGACGGCGCGTCAGCGGGAGATCTGGAATCTGGAGCGCCGGGCGCAGGACGCGGCGCTCGCAGCCGCTAAGCCGGGCGCGACGTGCGAGTCCGTGGACGCGGCCGCGCGCCAGGTGATCGCCGATTTTGGATTCGGACCCGGATACAAGCTGCCGGGGCTGCCGCATCGTACCGGCCACGGCATCGGATTGGATGGGCATGAGTGGACCTACCTGGTGCGCGGCAACAAGACACGGATTCAACCGGGAATGTGTTTCAGCGACGAACCAACCATCGCCATCCAAGGCGAGTTCGGCGTGCGCTTGGAAGATTGCATGTACATCGCCGAGGACGGCGCGCGCATGTTCACCAAGCAGAGTCCGGCCATCGACCAACCTTTCGGATGAACCATGCAACAGACTAGCGAATTGCAGTCGCGGATCGCGAAGCTGCAAGAGGCGATGAAGGAGTTCGGGCTTGGAGCGGTGGTGTTGGAGCCGGGTCCGGCCATGTTGTACTTGACGGGCGCCCGCTGGGGACGAAGCGAACGGACGTTCGTGGTCGTGATTCCGGCGAAGGGCGAGCCGGTGTGGGTGCTGCCGGGGTTCGAAGAAATGCGCGCGCGGGAATTAATTCGCTTTGGCGACGTTCGAATTTGGCAGGAGGACGAGAGTCCATATCAGCGGATCACGGACGCGTTGAAAGATCGCGGGGTTACGACGGGCCGGGTGGGCATGGATTCGTCGGCGCGATTTTTCGTGTTCGACGGAATCCGGAAACTGGCGCCGGGACTGGATTATGTGAGCGCTCGACCGGTGTTGAAGGCGGCGGGAGCGGGGCGGAAATAGCCGGGTTGGCTGTGAGCCGAGGCTATGGCGCGAGCACAGTCGCCGGGTGCACAACTTCTACACCTGGATAGCGCGTGAATCCGGATTCATCAAAAGTGAGAATCGCCGAGAGGCCGTGTGCTTGCATGGCCGCAACTAATCGCGCATCGTGGGCCGGTTTCCCAGAAACCCGATGCTCGGTCACGAGCCGCTCCCAAGCGGAGAAGATGGCGGGGACATCGGGCAACAACTCGAACATACTCTTCAGTCGCAAAAGTTCAAGGGCTGCAGCTTCGGGCGACATTCCAAGGCCGTTCTGCTCAACCGGTCGAGTTGCGACGACCCAAAGTTCCACAAGGTTCTGCGGAACTATATGAAGAGTCCGGCCCCGGCCGGGCAAAACCTCCAATGCTCGTGTAGCTATCTCGTGCTGTGGGTGACGGACTTGGAGGGTGCGCAAAAGTGTGCTGGTGTCGATAAGCACGGACGTTTCTAGGCCAGATCGGGGTAGATGCTTTCCCGGCTCATGGCGCTGTCGGAGAGAACCGGCACGTT
Organism: Bryobacteraceae bacterium; assembly: GCA_050012195.1. Taxonomy (GTDB): domain Bacteria; phylum Acidobacteriota; class Terriglobia; order Bryobacterales; family Bryobacteraceae; genus Palsa-89. The sequence goes on from JBEKHQ010000390.1 coordinate 1,603, forward strand.
CGTATCGTGCCCGTCCGCCCACGCCCGAAATTGCCGCGCCCATTCCTGCGGGTTGCTCTTCTGCAAATGCACAATGGAGGGAGCGCTTGGGTCTGAAGCGTCAATGCCGGTTTCAGCCAGTTTCAAAAACCAACCTTCGAGCGACAGGCCCGCGGAGGCCGCCTTCGCCTTTAACGCAGCCACTTGGTCGTCTGGAAGATCAATGATTAATGGCATAAGTAACCACCCAGTTTAATCGTAACAGTGTCACGGGTAGTCGAGTGCCGATGCGTTGTTTTTGTCTCCATGTTATTCAACCGAGCCCGTCAACGCCTCATAACCTCGTTTTAGATGGAAAGCTGTGGTACGCGCCCTCCGCGAACGATAGGGTAAATGTTATGGTCGGGCTTACCGCGATAGGCCAAATCATGCATTCCGGTTGATCCGATTCAACCATGAATCAACCCACAACTTCGCGACGCTGCCTTCAACCGAGCAGGGCGCGAAACGCTCGCTATTCAAAGCGATCTGCGCGCACAAAACCCTTGACTTCCTAACCGACCGAGGTGACACTAAAGCCAGCTAAAATGCATCGACAGCGTCCCTCTCGCCGCTTCTTCCTTCTCTACTTCGTGTGAACTTAGTTTTTTAATAAACAACCTAAAATTTTTAAGTCGCGGCTCTCTCGATACCGCGTAGGACCCCACTATATGAGAGGAGTTCTATGCCACAAGTTCAGAAACATTCACCACGGAAATTTTTTCGTGTGCGATTCCCTCGTTTTGCGAAAATCCACATTGCACGAGAAGCGGAAGATGAGGTTTTCAAAACTTTATGCGGCCGCAAACTTCCCTGCAGTTCTACTTTTGCGGTTTCGATCACCGCGTACCATGGCGACGAGTGCCTCCGCTGTCAGCGGTGCACGTCCAAGAAGCTATACAAGCGCTGGAAAGGATGGGTTACATACATTAGGCTCCAAAAGCGTGGTGTAACAGATCAACCGCCTTCTGCTGTCTGAACGTGAACATCGGGGAAAGTCTGCAACCTCCTAACTCGCACATGTTCGTAGGCTCTATTGGGTCCCGCTCGATCCCGTCGCCTCGTGCACCGGGCGCGGCGTCGGACCGTTGTAGTTCGGGAACGGCGGACGGCGCGGGGTCGGCGCGGGATTCTTCTCCATCTGCTGTAGCGCGATCGTCACCGCGCGCTCCAGTTGCGGGTCGTGGCCTTCCCGCACGGCTTTCGGATCGAGCTCTACTTCGACATCCGGCGCTACGCCGTGGTTTTCAACGTCCCATTCGCCGGCCGGACTAAAGAATCCGAAACTCGGCGCGGTCACGTTGCCGCCGTCCAGCAGCGTCGGGTATCCGCCGACGCCGATCAAGCCGCCCCACGTTCGTTTGCCCACCAGCGTTCCGGTCTGGGTGTGATGAAACATCCACGGCATCAAGTCGCCGCCCGAACCCGCCATTTCATTGATGATCATTACCTTGGGTCCGAAGATGGCCGCGGCGGGCGTGCGGTAAATCGCGCCGTAACGCGGACTCCACCACGCCAGCAACTGCCGGTTCAACACGTCGATTACGTAGTCGGCCGCCTGGCCGCCGGCGTTGTAACGTTCGTCGAGCACCACGCCTTGCTTGTCCACCTGCGCGAAATAGTAGCGAGTGAAGCTGGTCAGTCCATCGATTCCCGTATCGGGCATGTAGACGTACGCCAGCTTGCCGCTGCTCAACTTGTCCACCTTGCGACGGTTCTCCTCGATCCATGCGGCGCGCCGCAGCGCCTGCTCGTTCGCCACCGGCATCACGGTGATCTCGCGCGAGTTCGATCCGGAGGGATCCGCGCCAACGCGCAGCACGACGCGTTTCCCGGCCGTTCCTTCGAGCGCGCGCGAAACGTCGTCACTGCTTTTCAGATCCACGCCATTCACAGCCAGCAGGTAATCGCCCTGGGCAACCTCGACGCCCGGTTGCGTCAACGGCGATCGCAATTGCGGATTCCAGCTTTCGCCGCTGTAGATGGTCTTGAAGCGATAGCGGCCGTTCGCGATCTCGTAGTCCGCGCCCAGCAGTCCGCCCGGAATTGACTTCGCTTCCGGTACATTGCCTCCCCCACCGCGCAAATGCCCCGACGTGATGTCGCTGAGCATAGTGTGAAAGAGATAGTTCAGATCGGATCGCGACGCGAGCCCGTCGAGATACTTTTCGTATTCCTTCTCGGCATCCGCCGCGTTGAGGCCGTGCAGGTTCGGATCGTAGAAATAGCTGCGCTCGATTCTCCACACTTCGTGATACATCTGCTTCCATTCGGCGGGCGGATCGACGTTCACTTCCACGTCGGCCAGCCGCACCGCGCCTTCGCCCGGTTTGTAAGGCGCGGACGCGGGCGCGATTACGTACTGCGGCGGTTCCGGTGGAGCGTTGGGATCTCGGGGCTCGTCTCCCTCGCGGCGGCGGACGAGCCGCAGAAGCATCTTCTCTCCATTGGCCGAAAGATCAAACCCCACGACGCGCTCGGCCAGTTTTTCGAGCTTGCGGGTCTTGAGATCGAATTTGGATAGGGTTCCGCCGTCGGCGCCGGAACCGCGGCCGGAGCGCTCGGTTTCCGCGATGTAAATGACTCCCGGTTTACCAGCGTCGAGACCCTCGATCGCGCGCGCCGGAATCGGCAGCGCAACCGTGCGCTGGATCAGCTTGTCGAAATCGATGCGGACCGGCTTG
>JBEKHQ010000391.1:0-7736 GCA_050012195.1 Bryobacteraceae bacterium
CTCCTTCATCTGCAAGGCAACGATCAATCCTCGGCGGCCATCCGCGTGGTGGATCGCGCCGGGTCAGTCAATGTATCGGTGCACGCATCGGATACCGAATTGCGCAACGCGCTGCGATCGAACGTGGGCGAACTGGTTTCCCAGCTCAATGGGCAAGGGTGGAAGGCGGAGGTCGACAAGCCGGGAATATCGGCCGCGCGCGCGCAAACGTCCCAAGATCCGCAGGCCGACGGCCAACGATCTCCGGGCCAGCAACAGTCCTCCAACGGGAGCGAACGGCAGCCGCAAAGAGACCGGCGATCCGGCGCCGGCCGCTGGATCGAGGAACTCCAGCAGCAGACTTCAGGGCAATCCGGAAATCCGGGAGGTAAGAACTAATGCAGGTATCGCACACCACAAACACGGCGAATTCAACCACCTCGAATACAGCCGCGGCCGCGAGCACGTCCGGCACATCCAGCACCGCCGCGGGTACGCCGCTCGATCCAACCGGGCAACTAACTAACGAGAGTACGTTCCTGCAGTTGCTGGTCGCGCAGATCAAGAACCAGGATCCTCTGAACCCCACCGACAGTATCCAGTTTGTCGGACAGCTTGTGCAATTCAGCCAGTTAGAGCAGTTACTAAGTATCAACCAAAATCTGGGAACACTGGTTACCGATGCGGGTTCCACCACGGGAACGGGAAGCACGACCAGCAGCAGCACGACAACCGGCAGTACAAATTCGACCAACAGCAGCAGCAACACGTGAAGTTTCAACAAAGGAGCAATCAATGTCAAGCTTTGCAGTGCCACTGAGTGGCCTTAATGCAGCCAACACCGCGCTCGATATCGTGAGTAACGACCTCGCGAACATGAGCACCACCGGATACAAGGACAACACGGTATCCTTCTACGACCTCTTATCGCAGTCCGTCGGCGGCGGCTCTCTCCAAGTCGGCGGCGGTGTCTCGGCGACGCAGAGCGAGGCACAGTTCACGCAAGGATCCATCCAGCAGACCGGCGGAGCCTTTGACGGAGCCATCCAGGGCAACGGGCTTTTCGTCTTGCAGAATGCCGCCGGCGGCACGGAGTACACACGAGCCGGAAACTTCCAACTGAATGCCGACGGCCAGTTGGTCACCGGCAACGGTCAGTTCGTGCAGGGCTGGTCGTCAGTGGGTGGAGTGATTAATACCAGCGGCGCGATCGGAGGCATCACCGTGCCTTCGAACTCGCTCCAAACTCCGAGCGCCACAACGCAATTCTCGCTCAGCATGAACTTGCAGGCGGATGCAACGGTCGGCACCTCCGCCGCCAGTTTTTCAGCGCCTATTCAGGTGGTCGACTCCCTCGGCCAAACCCACGATCTGACGGTGAACTTCACCGAGACCGCCGCAAATACATGGACCTATACAGTCACCGTTCCCGGCCAAGACTTGACCGCGGGCACCGCCGGAACGCCTTCGCAGCTCGCCACCGGATCCCTGGCTTTCGACGGCAACGGAAATATGATCACTCCGGCCCCTCCCGGCCAAGTGGCGATCAAGATTACAGGCCTCGCCGATAAGGCCAGCGACATGAATATTACCTGGAATCTCTTCGATTCCAACAACAATCCGACCATAACGCAGTTCGCGGCGGCGTCCACCCTTTCGGGCAGCACCCAGAACGGAATCGCCGCGGCACAGGTCACGCAAGTTTCCCTGTCAAATGGAGGCTCGATCGTCGCGCAGTTCTCGAACGGCGACACGCAGGTGATCGGCCAACTCGCCCTCGCCTCCGTCAGCAATCCGAATACGCTGATCTCCGTGGGAGACAGCAATTTTGAAGTCGGGCCGAGCACGGCGACGCCCGTGGTAGGAGTTCCCGGGACGGGCAGTCTGGGAACCATCGAAGGCGGCTCGCTGGAAACTTCCAATGTCGATATCGCGACGGAATTCACCAACCTGATCGTTTACCAGAGCTTCTATCAAGCTAACTCGCGCGTGATCTCCACTCAGGAGGCATTGATCCAGGATCTCCTGAACATCGGGCCGCAACAAGCATGAGCGGTGTAGACGTTCTCGACCGTCTCGGAGGCTTGCCGTTCAACGTCGAAGTGGAATTGGGAAGCCTCACGATGCCGATCCGCGAAATCTTGCGCCTCCAAGAGGGAGCGGTGGTTTCAACTGGCCGCCGCTCCGGCACGCCGTTCAGGCTGCTGGCCGGAGGAGAAGAGATCGCGGAGGTCGAATTCGTGGTTCTGGGAGACTCGCTTTCGGCGCGGATCGTAAACCTCGTCGAGCACGCGAACTCGGGCACGCATGGAACTGACTGAACAGATCGGGATGGTGCTGGTTGTCTTCGCGCTTCTGGGCGGCTTGCTTTGGCTGCTGAAGAGGCGCGGGCTGGCTTCACTGCCGCTGGGACCGCGGCGGAGCGCGAGCGCTCGACGCTTGGAGGTGCTGGAACGGGCGGTCTTGACGCCGCATCACACCTTGCACCTGGTTCGCGTGTCCGGCAAAATCGTACTGATCGGAACGGCGCCCTCCAACTGTTCGCTTCTCGACGGCGCGATTTCCGACGCATCCGCCGCCCCGCTGTCGCAAAACGTCCTGAGTGTAGGCCAATGATGCGCGCTCTATTGACCCTGCTGCTCGCGTCAATATCGGGGATGCTCCGCGCCGCCTCCGTCGATCCGGCGGTCCCGGTCTTCGGGAACGCCGCCGGCAAGGGCTTGACGCTCAGTTCGCCCATGCAGATCGTCATTCTTTTGACGCTGCTCACTCTATTGCCTGCCGCCGTCATGGCGGTCAGTCCGTTTCTGCGTATCACCATCGTTCTGCACTTTCTCAGGCAGGCGCTGGGAACGCAGTCCGCGCCATCCAATCAAGTGCTGGTGGGCCTGGCGATGTTTCTAGCGTTCCTGATCATGCAACCGGTTGTGATGGATATCTATCATCGCGGTTGGGAGCCGGTGGAAAGCGGGCAGCTCACCTGGCAGCAGGGCTTTGACGAAGGCGCCAAGCCGCTGAAGACCTTTCTGCTGAAGTTCTCCCGCGAGAAGGACATCAAGACTTGCATTGAGATCGCCAAGTCGCCGCCTCCGCGCACGCCCGCCGACCTGGATCTCAAGGTTCTGGTCCCGGCTTATATTCTTTCGGAAATGAAGGCCGGCTTCCAGATTGGCGCCGTGCTGTTCCTGCCGTTCCTGATCATCGACCTTGTAGTGGCGTCCGTCACGCTTTCCATCGGCATGGTTCAGTTGCCGCCGGTCATGATTTCAGCTCCATTCAAAATCCTTCTTTTCGTCCTGGTGGACGGTTGGAATTTGGTGGTGGGTTCGTTGTTGAAAAGCTTCTACTGACGAGCAAATCATGAGCCCGGAAGCCGCCATACACATCATCAGCCAAGCCTTTTGGACCACGGTTCTGCTGTGCGCGCCCTTGTTGCTCATCGGGTTCGCGGTGGGAATCGTGGTGAACATCATTCAGATCGCGACCTCGCTGCAGGACGCCGCCTTCAGCACCATCCCGCGGCTGGCCGCCTTCCTGTTCGGATTCCTGCTGCTGCTGCCGTGGATGCTGAAGCAGCTCACGGCTTATTCGATCTCCATCTTCGGCGATCTTTCGCGGTATGCACGCTAGCCCGGCCATCCCCGCTTCGCTGCTCTACGGGTTCCTGCTGGTGCTGGCCCGGATTTCGGGCATCTTCGTGTTCCTTCCTCTGCCGGGCTTGAAGGCCGGTCCGGACGCGGCTAAGATTGTGCTCGCGCTGGCGCTGACTTTCGCGCTGTACTCACGCTGGCCGACTATCGAGCCAGCGCCGGTGAGCATGCTGCATGTGGCCGGTTGGATGCTTGCGGAGGCAGCCATAGGCCTCGCCATCGGCCTCGCTGTGGCGTTCGTTATCGAAGCGGTCCTGATGGCCGCGCAGGCCGTGAGCACTCAAGCCGGATTCGCCTACGCATCCACGGTGGATCCCAATACGGAAGCCGACGTCACGGTGCTGCTCATGCTGGCGCAGCTCACCGCGGGCCTGCTGTTCTTTGCGATGGGCCTGCATCGGCAACTGCTGAGCATACTCGCGCGCAGCCTGGAAACGCATCCGCCGGGCACGTTCGCCGCGTCCCGTCCTAGCGTCGAAGCGCTGGTGATGCTCGGCTCCGGCATATTTTCGACGGGAGTCCGGCTGGTGCTGCCCTTGATCGCTCTTCTATTTCTGATCGATCTGTCGGTCGGCTTGCTCGGCCGTCTCAATTCGCAACTGCAATTGATCGCCCTGGCCTTCCCGCTGAAAATCGCCACTGCCATGGCGGCCTTGAGCTTTCTGGTGTTGCGCGCCCGTTCACCATGACCCATTCCGGCGAAAAGACAGAGAAAGCAACCCCGCGCCGGTTGCTCAAAGCCCGGCGCGAAGGGCAAGTCGCTTCTTCGCGCGAGTTCGTGAGCGGCATGCAGTTTTGCGTGTTCGTATTTCTGCTGGCCGAAGGCGGTCAAAAACTGCTGGCCAGTTTGAAGCAAGTTACTCGTTTCGTTTTCGTACAGGCGTTCCGTTCCGACCTCAGCCCCGCCGTGCTGGTCGACATCCTGCACCAGGCGTTTTCGCAAGCGCTGGTTCCGGTCTTGGAAGCGGGCAGTCTGCTGGTGCTCAGCAGCTTTGCTTTTCAGCTCACCACCACCGGATTTTCAATGAACCTGAACCGGCTGGCGCCGAAGGGAGCGAATTTCAACTTCCTTTCGAAGCTCAAGTCGGCTCCGCAGCAAGGATTGCTTTCCGCCCTGCAAGCCGTGGCGCTTCTGCTGGTGTTCGGATTCACTATCGAGTGGATCGTCACCCAAAAAGCCAGCCAATTGTTGCTCCTCCCGCTCAGCAGTTTGGACGTGGGTTTGCGCACCGTCAGTTCGCTTTCGATGGACGTCCTGTGGAAAGCCGCCTCGTTATTCGTTCTCTTTGGACTAGTGGACCTGTTTCGCCAGAAGCGCCGCTTCGCGAGCCAGATGAAGATGAGCAAACAGGACGTTCGCGACGAACAGAAGGAAACCGAGGGCAGTCCGCAGATCAAAATGCGCATCCGGCGCTTGCAGCGGGATGTTCGCCGGCGCAGAATGATGGACCAAGTGAAGACCGCAACCGCGTTAATCGTGAACCCGACCCACTACGCGGTGGCTATCCGCTACCACCACGAATCCATGCCCGCGCCGGTAGTGGTGGCCAAGGGCAAGAACTATTTGGCGCAACGCATCCGCGCCCGAGCGCTCGAACACCAGATCCCGCTCATCGAGAACCCGCCCTTGGCGCAAGCCTTATACAAATCCGCCGACGTCGGACAACAGATTCCGCCGCATCTCTACCGGGCGGTCGCCGAAATTCTCGCTTATATCTACAAGCTGATGGGAACGAAAACAGTTTAGAAACAGGAGGCAACAGCCATGATTCAACTCAACACCACATCGCAACTCAGTCACGATCGTCTGCACGAGTCCATCGCGAACCTGGCGTCCCAGCGTAGTGGCGACAGCTTTGAAAGCGCCCTGTCGTCGGCACGCGCGGCGACGCCCGAACAATTCGGAACCGGCACCAATCCGGTCACTGCTCCCATCGTTTCGGCGGCGACTACGGCCGCGGCAACATCCACATCAACGCCAGCCGCTGTCAGCGAGGCCGGGAACCCCATGGTGGAAATCGTCGCCTCCGAAGCTGCGGCGTCTGCGTCCACCAGTTCGCCGGCGTCTTCGGCCATCACTTCGCCGGTCACACCCGCCACGAGCAGCGCATCTTCGACTGACCCCACGCAGTCCTTCGACGATGCGTATTGGGCCAGCCAGCCCCCCGCGGTCCAGGCCTTGCGCGGGATGACTGATGAAGACCAGCGCGCCCAGGTGGCCACCGAGCTCCAGCAAGAGGGCTACACCATCGACGTCCCCATCATGGTCTGGGGTTGGGACCCGTCCATTACGACGAGCATGCGCCAGAGCTACGGCTATACGTGGGTTCCGGCGATGGGACAAACGCCACTACAGATGGCGCCGGACCTGACCGGCCCTTGGCAGGCGTACAATCCGAACGATCCTCCGCCGGGCTCGATTATCGTTCCCCCGGCCGCGAGTTAGAACGCCCGACGCGCGCCGAACGCCGTCTTTTCGGAACACAAAAGCGAGCCGCAATCGGGGGCCTAGCGTAGCTGTCGCACGCGCCTTTCAGTATCCTGTTATAGGTACTTCGCGAAGCGACGATGAATCCAGCCTCGCCCACCGAGAAGATTGAGCGCGCCAGCGTTGCCGGTCCCCGATTTTCAGGCGCTCTTCGAGGCGCTACCGGGGCAGAACCCTGTTGTTGGACCAAATTGGGAACGAAACTTTCTCTGAGTGGGATGGTTTTTGTATTTCGAAACTGTAACCAGTGATGCGAACGCTTGGCCTATTCGTCGCTGCTCTACTGGGGTTACTGCTGCTCGGAAACGGATTAACTATGCTCTTCTCGCCCAAAACATGGTTTAATCTGCCGTCGTACCTCGGTCTTCGCGGAAGCATTGGGCGCGACACTCTATCGAGGTTTGAAGGGCGACTGGGAATCCGAACAATGGGCTTCCTTATCACGTCGGCATTCGTGACCATCATATTGAGTCTCTGGAAAGGGCCAATGTCCTCAGGTGCCCTCCGGCCTGCAGAGAATGCGCGAATCTATGAGGGCTTGTGCGTGGCAACCTGCCTTGTCGTTGGTGGACATGGACTGGCCATGTTAATCCGGCCGGGCTGGTGGGTCGACAGGTACCTCCGGAGCCGGTTAGGCGATTCCCAAAATATGGAGTTGGCCCGATCACGTAAGGCGATCGAGGTTGTTGCCCGAATCCTTTCGTTGCTTGTGATCGGCCCCGCGTTCTATTTCGCTTTTGAGTGTATTGCCAAACTTTAGTTATTGCGATGGAGCACGTAAAGCCGCAGTTTGCTTACCGGCGACCCTAGCGAAACGCGACGATCTTCGCCTCTTCGCAAGCATTCAGATAATCGGCGACGACATCCAGCGGAATGGGCCCATACTCGGCGGCCACCGCGTCTCGTATCTCACCTACCGACCTTTTACCGTCGACGAAGTTGACGATCTCATAGGCATAGAGCGCCCCGCGGTCCTGCACCCGAAACAGGCGGTTTGATTCGCCGGCAAGGAGCCTGATCTTCCCCATGCGTCCGCTCCCCAGCCGGTCCAGAAGCACGTCATCGTTCTGGAACGTAAGCGGCCCAAACTCGGCCGTGCGCACTGGAATGCGAGACGCATCCGGCTCCGCATGCCAGGGCGGCAACCGCGGGAAGTCGTGTGCGCCGCGCATCGCCGCAGCGCCGTTAATCCACCCGTCTAGAATCGCGACCTGGGCATCCAGGTCTTTGCCGAAGACTTCAATTTTTTCGGCATCGCTCTGCGTGTACGCGGAGAAGGACCGCAGTTCCGCCTGCTCGCGTCGCAGCATCTGCGTCATCAGATTGCGAGCCTCGTACCAAGCCTCCTGCGGTTGCATTTGGCTGTCGTTCACCAAACGCTGCGCCCGCTCAAAACCCTCGGCCAGCCGCCGCTCCGCCCGCGCCGCAAAGAACGGAAGGAGGGAACCGGCCTGGCCGGCATCCACTGCCGCAAACGTGTATCCGGAAGCCGCACCCAACAGGGCCACGCGCCGCAGCTTGGTTGGATCGATCTGTTCCAACGTGTCGTGATCGGTGTGAATATAAACATCCGGCCAGTCCCGCAGGTAGAGCGACGGCACCGCGATGGTCGACGAGTC
>JBEKHQ010000392.1:0-4294 GCA_050012195.1 Bryobacteraceae bacterium
TCGCATTCCCGACGACAATACGAAGACGGTGGAGATCGGCGGCTAAGTTTCGATTTCCGTCGCTTGGCCGAACTTCGCGCCCAGATCGCGAAGATAGGTTTCGATGGTGGCCGTGTAGCCGAGGATGAAGCGCGACATGAAGCGGAAGATCACGTTGCGGATTTCGCCGTTTTCGGTGATTCGCAATTCGGAGCCGCCGCCCGCCGCGGGCGCTATGTCGTAGCTCCACGTTCCGCCGAACGGCAACTTGGGGTCGGCGATTCGCACCACCAGTCGCGTGGGCGCGGTATCCTCCAGCACTTCATAGGCGATCTTCTGGCCATGGCTGTCTTCTTCCCACCACTGCCGGCGGCCGTCCTTTTCCGGCAGGACCGCGAAACGCTTCACGCCGAGGCGCCAGTCGGGCGGGCCGGCGATCACCGCGTACAGAACCTGCGGCAATACTCGGAACCGAGCTTTGCGCGTGGCGTGGTGTCGCACAGGCAGCGCCGCGCCCACCAGCGCCACCAAGCCTGCCAAAACCACGACGACGCCCAGCACCAACAGACTCCATTTCATTTCGCACCTCCCCGAAGAAAACGATTCAGATCTCCTGAGGCGATCATCTGACCTGCCGCGTCGGCTAGCAGTTCCAACCCGCGCAGCGCCTGTTCGCGCGCGCTCTCATCCAGACGCGCGAGCATCGCCTCCACTAGTTTCGGCTCCAGCACTTTTTGCTGCCGTTTGATCCGCAGGCCGGCGGGCGTCAGCCGCAAAACCACGCGCCGGCGATCCTCCTTGCTCCGTTGGCGGTTGACGTGGCCGCCGCGCTCCAAGCGATCCACCATCAGCGACATTGTGGATGCGGTGACGCCCATGTGCCGCGCCAGGTCCAGCAAGTTCGTGCCCTCCACGTCATCCAAATGATCGAGGACGCTGGCCTGGTGCGCGCTCAATACGGCTTTCGTTTTGTCATCGCGCACGTGCCTGCGGTGGCAAGCAAAGTAAATCCGCGGGTAACATCGGAGCACGATCTCCGCTTCCTTGGACACTGGGGCGAGTATAGATCGAAATGGTTTGCTTTGTCAAACCAAAGTATCAGCCAGGGAGTACCTGGGCGCTACCGTTGGCTGGCTTCGCCCGCGCCTACGCGGCGATTGAATTCCCCCGATTGCCGGCGCGGCACGCTCAACGATTGCCACTCGTCGCGCTTGAAGTGCTTGGCGAGCAGCACGATCTGCCCGACATGGTACGAGTAATGCGCTACCTGGCGATTGATGGCCTGCATCACCGAATGGGCCTCGCCGCGAATGGTCACGGTCCGTTGCAGGTCCTCTTCCGAAAGCGGCTCCAGCGCTCCGAATAAACACTGCCAGCCCTCTTCCCACAGGGCGAGCAATGCTTCGCGCGTAGCGGGAGGCTCAACGAATTCAGAGTCCCGATTGCGGTCCGGCTTCTCCCCGTCGCTAGTCAGGAAGTCCGTCCATCGAGATCGCATGTTGCCCGCCATATGCTTCACGATGACGGCGATCGAGTTCATTTCGCCATCCAACACGGCGACGAGTTGCTCGTCCGTCACTTGGGCCATCGCTCTTTCTCCCAGTTGTTTGTAAAAGCGAAACAGGTCGAGGGAATCCACCATATATGAAGTCGTGAACCGTAGGGCCATATTGCTCATCTTACTTAACCAGGATCGGAATGACGACATCCACCAAGGCCTGTCCTAAAATCGAGTGCTGGTCGGCATCGAGGTGGACGCCGTCCACCCGGCTAGCCGGAGTGACACTTCCAGCGTCGAAGAAGTGACAGCCTAGATCTGAGCTGACTTCGCGATAGGAGTCCGCAAGACCAGCGCACCTGTCCCTGGCGCCCTGGAACTTTGCCGCAATCGGCCCCTGTGGGGATTGAATCGCCGGCGGGCACACGACGAGAACCGGCGGTATCGGCATCCCCGGTTCAATCGGCGCCCTCAGAATTTCGCTGACAAGCGTTGCCATGCCCTGAGCCGCCGACCAAGCGTTATTGTACGGATGCGAAAACTGAAAATCATTAGTTCCCAGCATCAGAATCACCAGCGACAAAGGCGAATGGATCTCGATCCGTTGTGCCAAGCCCTGCAACCCATTGCGGCCTGGTTTGAACGGATCATCCCAGACCGTGCGACGGCCGTTCAGGCAGTCCTCGATCACTCGCACGCGACGGCCCCGGGCGTTCAAGGCATTTTCGAGCACGCCCGGCCAACGCTCGTCGAACGGCAACCGGTTACGGGTATTCGGTATGATGCCCCAGGTCAGTGAGTCAGAGTAAACCAGTACGCTGTCCACGATGTCCTCACCCGATAGTTTATCTGGCGGGGGAGTAACCATTGGGGTCCCTGAAACGATCTTTAATTTAATAGGAGCTAACGTCCCGTTCAACTCGAGGGGACAACTATGCGCAAAGTACTGGATATACTGGATGAAAACGTGCGGAACCCGGCTATGATGACGTCCAAGACGCGCCGCTCGCTGTGCTGCGCGCTCGTGACCGCCTTGGCTATTAGTACCGCCGCGTGCAGGGCGGTCGGTCCGAATTACGCCAAGCCGCCCGCGCCCACGCCACAGGCGTTCAAGGAACCGCTGCCCGCGGGCTGGAAAGAAGGCGAGCCGCGCGACGACGCCATTCGCGGAAAGTGGTGGGAGATTTTCAACGATCCGCAGTTGAATGCCTTGGAAGAACAGGTCCCGTCTAATTTGAATATCGTGCAGGCGGAGGCGCAGTTTCGCGCGGCGCGAGCCGGCATTCGGATTACGCGATCGAATCTGTTCCCCACCATCACCGCGGGGACGTCGGCCACCAACAGCCATTCGGGGTTCAATCTGAGCTCGACCGGGCAGGGGCTCGGCACCACGAATTCCTTAGTGTTGCCGACCGTGGAATTCTCCTGGGAAGCGGATATCTGGGGCGGAGTTCGGCGGGCGATTCAGAACAACGTCGCTCTCGCCCAAGCGGACTTCGCGACGCTGGAGAATATTCGGCTCAGCATGCAGGCCGAAGTAGCCACGGACTACTTCGAATTGCGGGGGCTCGACCAGGAAAGACAACTGCTCGACCGCACGGTGGTGGCTTATCGGAAAGCGCTCGATCTCACCAACAACCGCCATGATCAGGGCATCGCGTCCGGCCTCGACGTGGCTCAGGCGGAGACGCAACTCGATACCACCGAGGCCCAATCCACGGATGTGGAAGTGCAGAGGTCGATGCTCGAACATGCCATCGCGGTGCTCGTCGGGAAACCGCCCACCGAACTCACGATTCCTCGCGCGCCCATCGCCGTTCCGCCACCCGAAGTTCCCATCGCGCTGCCGTCCGAACTGCTCGAACGCAGGCCCGACGTGGCTTCCGCCGAACGGCAAATGGCGGCCGCGAATGCGGAGATCGGCGTGGCCAAGGCGGCCTACTATCCGACGGTTTCCCTGAGCGCGGCGGCCGGATTGGAAAGCGCGAGCCTGCTCAACTTGTTCACTTGGCCGAGCCGCTTCTGGTCCATCGGGCCTTCGCTTGTGGAGACGGTGTTCGATGCGGGCAAACGCCGAGCGACCACCGAGCAGATGCAAGCCAACTACGACGCCACGGTGGCCGCGTATCGGCTCAATGTGCTGAGCGCCTTCCAGGATGTGGAAGATAATCTGGCGGCGCTGCGCGTGCTGGCGAACGAATCCGGACAGCAGGAGGAAGCGGTGAAGGCGGCCGAAAAATCGCTCCAGTTGTCGCTTTTTCAATACCAGGGCGGAATCACGGCCTATCTGCAAGTGATCACCGCGCAAAGCGCCGCGCTCTCCGCGGAAGTGACGCAGGTCCAATTGCTCGCTAGAAGAATGACGGCCAGCGTGGCGCTGGTGAAAGCATTGGGCGGAGGTTGGAACGCTTCCACGATTCCATCCGCGCGGGAACTAACGGTTACTCCCTAAACGGTGGGGCGGACGCCCTCGTTGCTAGCGGCGCGCGGCAAGAGCCTCGGAAATTACCTCCGCCGCCGCTCCAACCGCCGTGGCGCAGTCCTCTCGCGTAACGTCGTAGTGCGTGACCGCTCGCATTTGCCGGGCATTGACGGAATTCATCAGCACTCCGCGCTCCTTCAACCGTTCGCTGAATGCCGACGTCTGAATACCGGTTTCCGCTATGCCGAAAATCACGATGTTGGTTTCGACGTGCGCCGGATTCAGTTGAACGCCGTCGAGCTTCGCCAGCTCCGTCGCGAGAAAACGGGCGTTCGCGTGGTCCTCGCCCAAGCGCCCAGGCATTTGTTCGAGCGAGATTAGTCCCGCGGCCGCCA
>JBEKHQ010000393.1:0-4292 GCA_050012195.1 Bryobacteraceae bacterium
AAGTTGAGCTATCCTGTCGTTCTCACGGCCGCCGGCGAAACCGATCAGAACTACAGCGTCACCGCCTACCCCACTATCGTGCTGCTTGACCGGGAGGGCAAGATCGTCCTCTACCACGTCGGCACGGGAAGCGAAAAGGATCTGCGCGCCAATCTGACCGCGCTCGGCCTTACCACCGCCGAACAGCCCTGATCGAGTCCCATGGATGCTAATTCCTCGATAGACGAGGTTGCCTCTTTGGAGTCATGCTGAAAGCAATCCGGGGTGGCGTTGCGTCCCCAGAGCTTTAGTCCTCCGGATCACGCTCCCGGGGGATTGGAGCTACGGCAACGCCGCCCTATTTCACTACGATGTTGACCAGCTTGTCGGGAACCACGATCACCTTCACAACCTGCTTGCCGTTCAACAGGGGCACGATCTTGGCATCGCCCATGGCATTTTTCTCGAGCGTTTCGCGCGGCGTTCCAAAGGCGACGTAGATCCGTCCGCGAACCTTGCCGTTCACCTGGATGACCACCTCGGCTTCCTCTTCGCGCGCCAGTTCCGAGTCGTAGGCAGGCCAGGCGTGATGGAACACCGGCCCGGTTCGTCCTTGCTCTTCCCACAATTCTTCGGCGAGATAAGGCGCGAACGGCTCCAGCATCAGCGTCAGCTTCTCGATCACCTCCGCCATCACCGGCGCCGAGATGTGCTTCTCGTGTTCAATCAGATCGTTCATCAGCCCCATCAAGGCCGCGATGGAGGTGTTGAAATGCCAGCGGCTCTCGAAATCTTCGGTGATCTTCTGCAGCGTCTGATGCAGCTTGCGGAGAATCTTTCGATCCGCATCGCCGGGCGCCGCCACGCCTTGGCCCGCGTTGCGGGTTACAAATCGGTAGACGCGCCCGAGAAAGCTATACGCCCCGTTGGCCCCGGCGTCGGTCCAATCCATCTCTTTTTCGGGCGGTGCGGCGAACAGTTCGAAGAGACGGCCGGTATCCGCGCCGAAGCGACCGATCATTTCGTCGGCGCTCACCACGTTGCCTTTCGATTTCGACATCTTCGAACCGTCCTTGATCACCATGCCTTGCGTGAACATGCGCTTGATCGGTTCGTCGTTGCCGATGAGCCCCAGGTCGCGCATCACCTTCGTCCAGAAGCGCGAATAAATCAGGTGCAAAATGGCGTGCTCCACGCCGCCGATATATTGATCGATCGGAAACCAATAGGCGATTTTCTTCGAATCGAACGGCGCGGTGGAATTGTGCGGATCGCAGTAGCGATAGAAATACCAGGAGGAATCGACGAACGTGTCCATGGTGTCGCTCTCGCGCCGCCCGTCCGCGCCGCACTTCGGACAGGGGACGTTCATGAACTCGGGGACGGTGGCGAGCGCCGACCGGCCGGTGCCCGTTAGAGGAATCCCCAGCGGAAGAATCACCGGCAAATCGCTCTCTGGAACCGGAACCATGCCGCATTTGGGGCAGTAGATGACGGGGATCGGCGTGCCCCAGTAACGCTGCCGCGAGACGCCCCAATCCTTGATGCGAAACGTAATCGCGCCTTTGCCGACACCTTCCGCTTCCGCCCGCGCGGTCATCGCGCGCCGAGCCTCCGCGCTCGCGAGTCCGGAATACTGGCCCGAATTCTCCACCACGCCGTCGTCCGGAAATGCTCCATTCATCGCGGAGGCGTCGGCCAGTGCGCCATCTTGCGGGCGAATGACCGGCCGGATCGTGATGCCGTACTGCGTGCAGAACTCGAAGTCGCGCTGGTCGTGTGCGGGAACGGCCATGATGGCGCCCGTCCCGTAGCCGATCAACACAAAATTGCCGATCCAGATGGGCACCTTCTCGCCGCTGTATGGATTGACGGCGAACTTGCCCGTGAACAGGCCTTCCTTCTCGATGTCGCCCGGACCTTTGGCCGCGCGCGCATCGATCATGCGTTTTATTTCCGCCTTCGCGCCGGCGTCGATGAGTTGCGACACCAGCGGATGCTCGGGCGCCAGAATAACGCAGGTCGCGCCGAAAATCGTGTCCACGCGCGTGGTGAACACTCGGATGGGCGCGCCCGTGCCATCCAGTCTAAAATCGATTTCAGCGCCTTCCGACCGTCCGATCCAATTGCGCTGCATCACCAGCACACGCTCGGGCCACGAGCCTTCCAGCTCGCGTATCGAATCCAAAAGCTCGTCCGCGTAAGCGGTGATGCGCAGGAACCATTGCTCGAGCGAGCGCTGCTCTACCGGCGTGGACTCGTGCCGCCAACAGCATCCATCCACCACTTGCTCGTTCGCCAGCACCGTGCCGCACGACGGGCACCAGTTCACCAGCGCCTCCTTGCGATAGGCTAGCCCGCGTTCCAGCATCTTCAGGAAGAACCACTGGTTCCAGCGGTAATACTCGGGATCGCAAGTGGTGACCTCGCGCGACCAATCGTAACTGAAGCCCATGCGCCGGTGTTGGCGCTTCATGTTCTCGATATTGAACATGGTCCACTCATAAGGATCGCGCTTGTTGGCGATCGCAGCGTTCTCCGCCGGAAGCCCGAAAGCGTCCCACCCCATGGGATGCAGCACGTTGAAACCGCGCATCCGTTTGTAGCGCGCCAGCGCGTCGCCGATGGTGTAATTGCGAATGTGTCCGATGTGCAGCGTGCCGCTCGGATAGGGCAGCATCTCGAGCACGTAGAATTTCGGTTTGGAGGAATTCTCCTCGGCCTGAAATAAAGTCGAGTTGGCCCAGCGCTCGGCCCACTTCAATTCGATCTGGTTGTGGTCGTACTGCTTTTCCGGCATAGCTTCTTGAGCGTTTCCATATTCCTCAACTCATCGCCTTCTTCCTCGAACGGCACTTCGAGGATGAAGGCTTTGTCGCGCAGCTTCGGATGGTTGAGGATGCGGCGAAACCCTTCTTCTCCAATATAGCCGTGTCCGATATGTTCATGCCGGTCCACGTGCGATCCCAGCGGCGCCTTGGAATCGTTGGCGTGAATCACCCGCACGTTGTCGACGCCCAGAACGCGATCGATTTCCGCCACGGTTGTCCGCAGCCCGGCGGCGCTCGAAACATCGTATCCCGAGGCAAGGCAATGGCACGTGTCGATGCAGAACCCGATCTTGAGATCGGTCAGCTCGGCCGCGAATTGCCGTATGATCCCGAGTTCCTCCAGTCGGCTCCCCAGCGCCTCGCCCGAACCCGCCGTATTCTCCAGCAACACCGTGAGCGCCGGGGTGTCCAAACCTTGCGCGGCTTCCGCCAGCGATCGAATCACGGCGTAGATGCCCGCCTCCACCGAATGCCCCTTTGAGTTGCCCGGATGCGCCACCAGGTACTCCGCTCCGATCAGCAGCGCCCGCTCGATCTCGCCGCGGAAGGCCAACGCGGACCGCTGCCGCAACGTCTCGCTTTCGGACGCCAGGTTGATCAGGTAATTGTCGTGGATCGCCAACGGATACAGATCGTACCGTTCCCGAGCGCGCTTGAGCAGCTTCACCGCGCTCGCGGACGGCGGCGATGCGCGCCACATGCGCGGGCTAGCGGAAAAAATCTGGAAGGTATTGGCGCAGACTTCGGCGGCCTTCAGCGCGGCGCTCTCAAGTGACTTAGCGATCGAAGTATGCAGACCCAGGCGCAAACGGTATTTCATCGTAGCAACTCGGCAACACGAAAACGTGCAGGATGACACCACGCAGGACAATGCTTTTCCTATTTCGGAGTGCGCGGGACTACTATGCGGGACTACTATAAGGTAGCCGTCTTCATGATTTCCAAGATTTTCTCCGTTGTGCTCGCCGCTGGGTTGCTGGCCTTCGCGCTATCTGGTTTGCCGACTTGGGCCGCGACTACCGCGTTTACACTCAATATCAGCGGGGCTGGATCGAACGGGGCCGTTTACGACTACGTCGGTTCCGGGACGACCAGTCCGTTCGGAAACGTTAGCTTTAGCAACGCGGGTTCCTTGACGCAGCTTGCCGCCCATACTGGGTCGGCCTCCGGTTCTTTCAACTTTACCTTTGCCAGCGGCGATTCGTTCCACGCCGCTTACGCGGGGCTAATCGTCAGCAATACAACCGGCGTCGGCAGCCAGACGAACGGGACAGCCACAATCTCCGGCGGCTCGGGCCAGTTTAGCAATGCCAGCGGATCCATCTCGTTCACCCTCGCCACCGCACCCGCCGGCAACCAGACTTCCACTTTCAGTCTTACCGGTAGCGGCAGTATCACCACGGCTTCCGCGGCTTCCAGCGTGATCACGGTGGGGCCGCCCGCGTTGCCATTTTCCTTCGTGCAGGGCAGCACCGCGACTGC
>JBEKHQ010000394.1:0-4281 GCA_050012195.1 Bryobacteraceae bacterium
AAGATGCCGCAGACCTTGCGCCGCAGGGGATCTTCGACTCAACGCACCTCGGACGAAGCCAAAGCGTTGGCCGACAAGAGCATGAAAGCCGGCTACATGAAGGACGCGTTGAAATACCTGACCATCGCGCACGAAAACGATCCCGTCGATTTCGACGTGATGCTGAAACTCGGTTGGGTTTACAACATCCTGAAAGACGACCGCGACGCCGTCAAGTGGTTCGAGCTGGCCAGCAAGAGTCCCGACCCCGCGGTTTCAAAGGAAGCCAGCGACGCTTACAAAAACCTGGCGCCGGAGTTCGCGCTTTTTCGGACGACGGCGTGGATCTACCCGTTCTTCTCCACCCGTTGGCACGACGCCTTTGGATACGGCCAGGTGAAGACGGAATTGAAGCTCGGTAAATTCCCGATACATCCTTACATATCCATGCGCTTCATCGGCGATACGCGCGAGACCACCGGCTCGACGCTCAGCAATCCCATCCCGCAGTATCTTTCCGAAGACTCGTTCATCTTTGGATTCGGCGTTGCCACCACGCCTTGGCACGGCGTCACCACGTGGTTTGAAGCGGGCGAAGCCGTCAAGTATCTAACCAGCCGCACGGACGTCGGCGCAATGATTCCGGATTATCGCGGAGGAATCGCCTATGCCAAAGGCTTCGGTCACCTCCTGAACGGCGGCAAGGGATTGTTCTTTGAGAACAACGAAGACGGCATTTTTGTCAGCCGCTTTCAAAATGATTTTTTGCTCTACTCGCAGAACCGCGGCGGATACACCTTCGCGCCGCTGGAATCTTTGGGCGGTTTACAAAATCAGTTGTATTGGAATTTCAACGGCACCGTCGACCGCCTGCATGAATACTGGGCGAACTTTGTGGAGTCCGGGCCCGGCCTGCGATTCCGCTTTCATGCCATGCCGAAATCGATGCTGTTTTCCGTTAATTTCGTGCGCGGCGTCTACACCATGAACGAGGATAACCCGCGCCGCCCCAATTTCTTCGATCTGAGAGCAGGATTTTGGTATGCCTTCACGCGTTAAACTCGCCGTGCTCCTTCCTTTGATAACGGCCTGGCTCCCTGCAGCGACTTACACCTATCATGTCGCCGGCGACGACGCAGGATCGTGGCCGAAGATTCTTTCGTCCATCGGTCTCGTTCGCGCCGCGGGCGGCCCCGCGAACCTGTTCATCGTCCGAACGGTGGCGCCCGGTTCCATACCGCAGTGGATCCAGCGCATCGAACAAGGCGGCGTGGTGGTGGTGGAAGGCGAAGGCGATCTGGCAAGCGCGCTCGGCTTCAAACCGGCCGAGAAGCGCGTGGTTGTGCGCAGTATCGTGGATCAACACGCGCCCAAGTTGCCGATCGTGTGGGAGACCGCGGCCGAAATTCCAATCTTCGATGTTCCGAAAGACGCGCAAGTAATCGCGTTCGAGCGTTGGGAACATGCTCCCGTAATCGCGGCCATGAAGCGCGGCTCGGGCGCCGTGCTTTGGATCGCGACGCAGCCCGGCAAGGAAGGCTACGAACGCTATCCTTATCTGCCGCAGGCTCTGAACGATCTCGGCGTCGAAGCTCCATTTCGCAGCCAGCGGCTCTGGGCGTTTTTCGATGGATCGTATCGCTCGCGCGTCGACTTGGATTATTTCGCCGAGCGGTGGCGCAAAGCCGGTATCGGCGCGCTGCACGTAGCCGGCTGGCACTATTACGAGCAGAATCCCGACAACGACGCCTACCTGCGCCGCTTGATCGAAGCCTGTCATCGCAACGCGATTCTGGTGTACGTCTGGCTCGAGCTGCCGCACGTCAGCGAGCAATTTTGGGCCGATCATCCGGAATGGCGCGAAAAAACCGCAATACTGCAGGACGCGCAGCTCGATTGGCGAAAACTCATGAACCTGACGAATCGGGACTGTTTCGCCGCGGTAACAAAAGGCGTCAGCGGATTGATTCAGCGGTTCGATTGGGACGGCGTGAACCTGGCCGAGCTTTATTTTGAATCGCTGGAAGGCGCGTCCAATCCGGCGCGTTTTACGCCCATGAACGCCGATGTGCGCGACGAGTTTCGGCGCTCGCACGGCTACGATCCCCTGGAAATCTTCCAATCCGGGCGCGCCGATGCGGCCCGTCTGCCAGCGTTCCTGGATTATCGCGCCGACCTGGCGCGCCGCCAGCAGGAGGAATGGATCAACAACGTCGAAACCGTCCGCGTCGCCAAGCCGGATCTCGATTTCGTTCTCACGCACGTGGACGATCGCTTCGATACGCGCATGCGGGACTTGATTGGCGCCGACGCCGCGCGCGTGCTGCCCATGCTCGATCAGCACGACTTCACGTTTCTCATCGAAGATCCCGCCACCATCTGGAATCTCGGCCCCCAGCGCTACGCCAAGATCGCCGAAAAGTACTTGCCGCTGACCAAGCATAACGACAAGCTCGCCATCGACATCAATATCGTGGAGCGCTACCAGGACGTGTATCCCACCAAGCAGCAGACCGGCACGGAACTCTTCGAGCTAGTGCATCAGGCGGCCGACGCTTTTCCTCAGGTTGCGCTCTATTTCGAGAATTCGATTCTCGCGCCCGATCTGCCGTTGCTGGCGTCCGCGGCGGCCAGCGTCGATCAGGTGCAGCAGAACGGCGCCCGATTGATTGTGGATTCTCGCTACGGCGTGGGCGTTCCGTGGAAAGGGCCGGCGCTGGTGAACGGCCATCCGTGGCCGGTTCGCGACGATGCGACACTCTGGATTCCCGCCGGATCAACCGTAATCGAGCCGGCGCAGAAAGAAAGCCCGTACCGCATCCTCGATTTCAACGGCAATCTGCGCTCGGCTGACCCCACGACCAACGGACTCCAGTTCTCCTATCAAAGCAACGGACGTGCTTTGGCAATCTTGAACACGCAACCTCGGAAGCTGGAGATCGACGGCGTCGCGGTTGAACAGAAGGCCGCGGCCAATGGCTCCCGCTTTCTGCTGATGCTGCCGCGCGGCCAGCACATCGTTCAGATCGAAGCCGGCCCGATGCGTTAGGGACGGCTCGGGAGCGCGGACGGAAGCGAGGAAGTCCTTGCGACGCGTCCCGTTCGCGCCTGATCAATGGTGACGTGGTAAGTTTCTAGGATCGTGCCGAGCGTCTGGTCGAGCGCGATTCGCGCATTACTATAACTCACCAGCGCCGCGATCTCGGACGACTGCGCCCCGCTCAAATCCCGCTGTTGTTGAATCACGTTGTAGGGAACCGACGCGCCCAGGCTCAGCTTCTTCTGTTCGGCGCTGAGCAGTTGCTCGTCCAGCACGCGGTTCTTCACGGCGGCCTCATAACGAACCCTGGATTGCCGCAAAGCCACCAGCGCGTTGAGAATGTCCACACCCAGCTGATTTACGTCCTTCTGATTCTCGAGCTGCGTTTGCCGAAGCTGAAGCTGGTCGATCCCGTAATCCGCTTGCGCCTGCCGGTTCTCGAGCGGAGCGGCGATGAACCCGCCGATCCGTTGCGTCGGAAAATTGCGCCGGAAAAGCTGGGCCAGCGCGTTGCCCATCCCGCCGACGAAGTAAGGATCCGCTTTCTCCAGGGCTCCATCCACGTTCACGGTGTGAGGCGCGCCCGCCAATCCCGCCACGCTCTCGCCGCCGAATACCTCCGAGGTCGGCAGAATCCCGTTCTTGGTTCCCAGCGCGGAAACTTCCGAGGCCTTCTCGTTCGCTTGCTCGGCGGCCAGGTCGCTGCGATTGGCAAGCGCTTTGCGGAGCAGGTCCGCGAGCGGCGACACATCGTCGCGTTCCGGTATCACGATATGGTCGATCGGCACGATCCGCGCATTGGCCAGCACCGTGTCGGCAAGCCCGGTGCGGCTGATCAGATTCTTGAGCTGCAGCTCCTGTTGCTGAAAGTTGATCTGCGAATCCACCACGTCCTTTCCGGTGGAAGCAACCTGCGCCTCCGCAGTAGTCACGTCCAAGGGAGTCAAGGAGCCGATCTCCACCTGCCGCTGATTGTCTCGGTATAGCGTTTGAGCCAGTTCTAGCGCGCTCTGCTTGGCTTTGAGGTCTTCATAGTCCGCCACCAGCCCGTAGTACAGATTGAGAACTTGCGCCACTGTTCCGGTCACTTGAGTTCGGAAATTCAGCTCAGAAATACCGCGGTTCATCTTGGCAACTGTAATGGTCCGCGCGTTCACCGCGACTCCAAATCCGCGCAAGAGATTTTGCTGGAACGAAAACGACAGGCTGGGCGCGACCGAAGGATTCAGGACGTCGGTAGGAGCGTTTTCGTTCAAGTAGTG
>JBEKHQ010000395.1:0-4281 GCA_050012195.1 Bryobacteraceae bacterium
GACGACGAGCTGACCGAAGTCAAGAGCGAGAACGCCATCGACCGCATCACTTCGCAAGCCAATCCCCGCACGCTCGAACGCGTCCCGGCGGGCGCGCGCTTCCATTTCCGCATCGTTCTGGACGTGCTTTGTCCGGAGGACCGGGAACTGCTCCCGCGCTTAGTGGAAGGCCTTCGATTGCTGGAGGACGACAGCCTGGGCGGCGGAGGATCGCGCGGAAACGGCCGCGTGGCTTTGGCGGATCTCAAGCTCACCTGGCGCGGGCGCGGTTTCTATGCCTCCGGCGCGGCCGAACAGGAGTTGCTCGCGGGCTCGGGCCTGGCGGGTTTACAATCGCTCGTCACGGCGTCGGATTTCCCGGAGAAGCTCGCCGAATAACGATGTCTCTCAATTTTTCGGTCCGCTTTCAGCCGGTTGGACCTTGGCGTTTCGGTCCGGATTCGGGCGCTCGCGATCGCGTGGATCTCATCTACCACAGCGACGCGCTTTTCTCCGCCGTTTGTTCCGCCATGTCTCAACTCGGTCTGCGGAAAAGCTGGCTGGAAGCCACGGCGCAGTCGGCCAGCACGCCGTCTGTGCGCTTTAGCTCTCTTTATCCGTTTCAGGGCGACACGCTGCTGGTGATCCCTCCGCGCAGCCTTTGGCCGCCGCCGGAATCCACCAAGATCCGATACAAGGGCGCGCGCTTCGTTCCCCTTTCGGTGGTCGAAGCCCTGCTCGACGACAAAGGCATCGACGAAAATCGTTGGGCCGTGGATGGCGAAAGCGAGTGCCTGGTCCCCGCCGACGCCGCCAGTGGACCGTTTCGCGTCGGCCTGCGATCGAGCGCGGGCGTTGATCGGCTGTATCCGGGTAATGTCGACGCGCATGCCACCGCGTGCCTGGAGTTTTCCCGCGATGCCGGGCTTTGGACTATCGTCCAGTTCGCCGACCAAGATGCCGTCGCCGAATGGGAACAGCCGGTTCGCAGCGCACTCCGGCTTCTGGCCGATTCGGGCGTCGGAGGCGAACGCTCGCGCGGTTGGGGCCGGTCGGAAGCCCCCGTGTGGACGCCCTGGGTTTTACCGGCCGCGAGCGCTGCGTCCGAAGCGCTGGAGCGAGCCTTCTGGCTGTTGTCGCTGTACACGCCCTCCGGCAACGATTCGGTGGACTGGAATCGCGGAAACTACGCGACGCTCTCGCGCGGCGGCCGCATCGAGAGCAACGCCGGTTGGGGCGCGCCTAAAAACTCTACGGTGATGATCGCCGAAGGGTCGGTTTTGCTGGCCGGGGCCGAGCCGCGCGGCGATGTGCGGGACGTCGCTCCCGCCGGCTTCGAGCATCCGGTCTATCGCGCCGGCTTCGCGCTCACTGTCCCAATTCCCTGGCGGATGGCCGCATGAAATACCGCCTCACTTGCCTCACTCCCACCCTGGTCGGCGACGGCCAGAAGCTCGCGCCCATCGACTACATGGTGTGGAAAGACAACGTCAACGTCCTGGATCAGCGGCGCATCTTTCGTCTGCTCGCCAAGGGGCCGCGCCTGGAAGGCTACCTGAGCCAATTGAAAAAGGCGGAAAAGCTCGACTTCGGTTCCTGGGGCGGCTTCGCCCAGAACTATTCCGGCCGCCGGATTCCGTTTGAGCACGCCAGTTCCACGCAATATTGGGAGCGAACCCACGCCGAGCATCTGTTCATTCCCACCTTCGCCACTGGCCCCAGCGGTCCGTATCTTCCGGCGACGGCGCTCAAGGGCGCGTTGCGCACCGGCGCGGTACATGGACGGTTTTCCGAGCGGCTGATGCCCGATCTCGTCGCGCGCGCCGCATCGGAAGGAAGGCTGCCGCGGCGCCCGGCCAGCTCGGCGGAAGAATCCGCGCTCGGCCCCACTAGTTCGGATTCGATGCGCCTCATCGCGGCGTCCGACTCGGGAACGGTTCCCGAAAGCGTGTTCAAAATTTTCCTGCTGCGCGTAGCCACGCTCGAATCTCGCGGCGGCGGAAAACTGGAGTTGGCTTGGAAGCAAAACCCGCGCGGCAGCGTGAAACGCGCCGAGGACAGTACCCCGATCTTCGCCGAAATGGCCGCACCCGGCGCCGTCTTTGAGGGCGAGTGGCGAGAGAAGCCACGCCACCGGGAACGCCTGGACGCGGCGGCCATCTTCGGCCTGGTAAACGGATATGCCGAACAGATTCTTAAAATCCAAAAGCAATATTGCGACTGGACCGGACTCGCGCTGCTGAAGTCCACGCTGGAGCAATTGGAGACGCGGCTGGCCGAGCTTCGCCAGATCGGACACGCCTGCATGCTTCCGCTCGGATGGGCGGCCGGGTTTGTCTCCAAGACGGCGTTTCTCAATACCCAGGACGAGAACTACCGTAAGATCCTGGGGCAAGTGGGATTCTATGCGCGCGCCATCCAATCGGGACTCCCGTTTCCCAAAACCCGCAAGATCGTTTTTCTCGGCAATCAGCCCGCGTCGCTGGCCGGATTCGTCCAGTTGCAAATCCTGGAATCGTAGGTCCAACAACGCGGCATGCTAACATGCCCTAAGTAACACCACTCCCACGGACTGCCATCTCCGCGGTCATCCCGGCTATTCATGTACAGCGAGTTTTTCCGATTCTCGGAGAGTCCCTTCAATCTCAGTCCCGACCCGCGCTTCCTCTATCGCAGTCGCCAGCACGAGGAAGCCTTGGCAAATCTGATCTATGGGGTGCAAAACCGAAAGGGTTTCATCGTACTCACCGGCGACGCCGGAACGGGCAAGACCACGCTGCTCGAATGCCTCCGCGCGTTCCTCGACGCGCACCACGTCGCGTTCGCGTCTCTGTTCAATTCGCGCCTGACCCCCGA
This sequence comes from Bryobacteraceae bacterium, assembly GCA_050012195.1. GTDB lineage: Bacteria > Acidobacteriota > Terriglobia > Bryobacterales > Bryobacteraceae > Palsa-89. The sequence continues at coordinate 2,836 of JBEKHQ010000395.1, forward strand.
CCAGTTCTTCGAAATGCTCGCTTACGATTTCGAGCTTCCATGCTCGCGCGCGTCCAAGACGGAAGTCCTGTTCGCCCTCAATACGCTGCTCTTGAAGCAGGCCGAACTGGGATCCACCACGGTCTTGATCGTGGATGAGGCTCACAATCTCTCGCCGGATGTCTTAGAGGAAGTGCGTCTGCTCGGTAATCTCGAGAACCCGCGCGGAAAGCTCCTGCAGATCATCCTGGCGGGTCAAACCGAGCTGGATCGAAAGCTGGAGGCTCCCGATCTCCGCCAGTTAAAGCAGCGCATCGTTCTCCGCTGCCATCTTGCTGCATTTGAGGCGGTTGATACGGAGCTGTACATCCACGCTCGCCTTGAACGGGCTGGGATGCCGGAGCAGTCCGTTTTTCCGCCCACCATCGTCCAAGCGATCCACGACCATGCTCAAGGCATCCCTCGTTTGATCAACTCCATCTGCGATAACCTCCTGCTGACATCCTTTGCCTCAGGCGAGAACGTCGCCACTGCGGAGATGCTGGACGAGGTCTGCCGGGATATGCGCCTTGAACTACCGGACCGTCGTCATGCCGTCGCGGCCTCTCATCCGGTATTTTGACGATTCGTCCGATCATCGCCTCCCAACTCGCCCGCCGGACCTATTCTGGAACGGAAAAGGAGTTACCCCATGAAACGAAACCTCGACATCCTGTTTGTGCTGCTGGCCACGGGTGGAATCCTGATGAGCCAGGAACGCTTCGACTACAAAGTGCGCGACTATTTTTTCGCCGGTTTCAGCGGCGATGCGGCGTCGCTCGATAAAGGCATGAAGATCTGCGAGGACCTCATCGCGGCCAATCCGAAGAACGCTCCGGCGATGGTGTGGCACGGCGCGGGGCTGTTCTTCGAATCCGGCCAGTCTTTCCGCAGCGGCGATCAGAAAACCGCCCTGGACCTCTGGCAGCGCGGTCTCAAGGAGATGGACGATGCCGCGGCGCTCGCGCCGGACGATCTGCAAGTTCGCATCCCGCGCGGCGCGGTGCTTCTCACCGCTTCCCTTTCGATCTCCAACCCTGGCATGGCCCGCCCGCTGATCGAGAAGGGCGTCGGGGATCTCGAAAAAGCCTACTCCATCCAGGGACCCGATCTCAGCGGCCTCGCGACGCACTCACGCGGCGAGTTGTTGATCGGACTCGCCGACGGCTACAGCCGCCTCGGGAACCAGGACAAGGCCCAGGAATGGTTCGAGCGCATCCGTAAGGAACTGCCCGGCACGCCCTACGATAAATCCGCGCAGACCTGGCTCGAAACCAAAACGCTCGCTCCGCGCGAGGCCGGTTGTCTCGGCTGCCACGCCGGCAAGTAAGATAATGGACCCAGGCGTTAGCCGATGAACAGCGGGCGTACGATGGTCGTTTGCAAGCTCCTGATCCGAGTGTTGATCTTGGACACGTTGATCGCTTT
>JBEKHQ010000396.1:0-7191 GCA_050012195.1 Bryobacteraceae bacterium
CTCTCAGTCGACTGGATTGCCCGACGATCCCAGCAAAGGCGACGTGTGGATTATGAACCCGGGCACGACCACCGCTCACATCATGACACCGGGCAGCTAGACGAGCTGTTTCCAAAAGACCGCCGTGTCGCACCATCTTCCATCGGGATAGAGCGCATACTTCGGAATGATTCCCACTTTATTCCATCCCATGCGCAGGTACAGTCTTTCGGCGGTATCTCCGGTGCACGTATCCAGCACCAGAAGAGTCCTGCCGGCAACGCGACTGGCCGCTTCCGCATGTTCCATAAGCTGGCCGCCGACGCCTTGCCCGCGGGCCGACCTGAGCACGAGCAACTTCGCGACATCGGCTCGATGCGGTTGGTTTGGATACGTCGCCAGGATGATCTGGACCGTCCCGATCAACTTGGAATCGATAAAAGCCGCCAGCAGGATACGTTCGCCCCGCTCCACTCCGTCCACAACCTTTAAGAAAAAGTGTTCGGCGTCGGTCTTGGTAAGCGACGCCATAAAACCCACCGAAGCGCCGCCTTGCACGCAGTCCAGTAGAACCTCGGCAAGCTCGTTCAAGTTTTGACGGCCCTGATACGCGGTCAGTTGTCGAATCTCAACCATGAGAACAGGGTATTACGACTCATCGCGCGGGGTCTTGCCCGGCAGTCCCGCGGGATTTTCGTGGACGCGTTCGCGAAAGCGGCCCTTCATTCCCATGGCCAGCGAGACGCTCGATTCGCCGAACTTGTCGCGGAGCTGGTCCATCGTGTGGAGAGCCTTGCGCCAGCGCTCGGTCTTGTCCTCGGCCAGAAGATTGAGCTGACCCTCGCCCGATTCCAGACCCGACGCATGCACGCCCAACAGCCGAATCTTGGCGTTGGCTTTTCGATTCCGATGGAACAGAGCGCGGATGTGCTGAAAGATTTCGGTGTCGAGTTCGGTGGCGTGATCGAGCGAATGAGCGCGCGTGATGGTGGAAAAATCCGAATAGCGGAGCTTAAGCTGCAGCGTGCGGGCGAACAACTCGTGCTCGCGCAGCCGGCGGCCCACCATCTCGGAAAGACGGGCCAGCGTGGATTCGAGCGTGTCCAGGTCGTTGGTGTCTTCGTTGAAGGTGATCTCGTGACTGATCGATTTCGGATTGCTGTCTTCGCCCACTTCGCCGTCGAACCAGCCGCCTGCGTCGTGGCCCCGCGATTTTCCGGCCAGCGCGAGACCCCACAATCCAAAATGCTGTTCGAGGAATTCCTCGGGCAGCGCGGCTAGATCGCCGACTTTACGAATGCCGCGGGTGTGCAGTTGCTTTTCGGTCACTTTGCCGACACCGGGAATCTTGCGCACGTCGAGCGGGGCAAGGAAGCGGGCCTCTTCGCCGGGAAGCACCCACAAGATTCCGTTGGGCTTGGCCTGATCGGACGCGACTTTGGCCACCATGCGCGATGCGGCGATTCCGATCGAACAATTGAGCCCGGTCTCGTTTTTGATGGATGCGTGCAGGCGATGGGCGGCGGCGAGCGGACGTCCGTGCAGACGTTCGGTGCCGGTGACGTCCAGATAAGCTTCGTCCACCGAAGCCATCTCCACTTGCGGAGAGAAGCTCTTGAGCACGGTGTAAATCTTGCGCGAATAATCGCGGTAGCGGTCGGGATGTCCGTCGACGAAGACTGCTTGCGGGCACAACCGAGCGGCGGTTCTGAGCGGCATGGCGGAATGCACGCCGAATTTGCGCGCCGCGTAGGAGGCGGCCGAGACCACGCCGCGCTGATCGGCCTGTCCCCCGACAACAACCGGTTTGCCGCGCAGCGACGGATCGAACAGCTCCTCCACCGACACGAAGAAGGCGTCCATGTCGAGATGGAAGTAAGTCTTCATGGCGTCCACTTCGCGGCCAGCACGCGCGGCAGGCCGGCGAGATCTTGTGCGACGGATATTTCGGTCCAGCCGGAACCGAGCATCCCGCGCGCCGGCTCTACCGAATTGTAGCCGAGTTCCATAAGCAGCCAGCCGCCCGGACGCAAGACGCGACGAGCGGCGAAGATGAGGCGCTCGTAGATCTCGAGTCCGGTGGGGCCGCCGAACAGCGCGACCGGCGGCTCGAAATCGCGCACCTCGCGCTGGAGCACGGGCCGGTCAGTGGCGGGCACGTATGGGGGATTCGAAACCAGCACGTCCACCGACTGAGCCGCGAAGCACTCGACGAGGTCGGCTGCCACAAGCGAAACGGGCGCTTGGAGCTTCCGGGCGTTTCCGATGGCAACACAGAGGGCCGCAGGGGATATGTCGGTGGCGAAGACCTGCGCCTTGGTTTCGAGCGCGATCGTCACGGCGATGGCGCCCGATCCCGTGCCGACATCGAGGACCGTCCGGCCGGGTTGGATGCGCGCGAGGCTGGCTTCGATCAAGTGTTCGGTTTCCGGCCTCGGAATCAAAACATCCGGTGTGACGCGGAACGGACGCCCGTAAAATTCTTGCCTGCCGGTGATGTATTGCGTCGGCTTCCCGTTCAACCGCTGGTGGAGATATCGGCCGTAGTGAAGCCAGGCGACTTCGGGCAACGTCTCGTCCGAATGCCCGTAAAGATACTCGCGCTCGCGCTGGAGCGCGTGTCCAAGCAGGACTTCCGCCGTAAGACGCGGCGCGCCGATTCCGCCTCCTTCCAGCAGCTTCGTGCCCTGGAGAAGAGCCGCTTGGATGAGCATGGCCGCCGAGGGCGATTAGGCTGCTTCGCCTCGATTGTAATAGTCGGTGAGCGCGTTGAACAGCGGATCGAGGCGCCCTTCCATGATGAGATCGAGCTGGTGCAGCGTGAGTCCGATGCGATGGTCGCTGACGCGATTTTGCGGGAAATTATAGGTGCGAATCTTTTCGCTGCGGTCCCCGGAACCAACCATGCTGCGGCGCTCTGCGCCGATCTGTTCGCGCTGCTTCTCGAGCTCCATTTCGTAGAGCCGGGAACGCAGCACGCGCTCGGCCTTGGCTCGATTCTTGATCTGCGATTTTTCGTCCTGGCAGGAAACGATGACTCCGGTGGGCAAGTGGGTGATGCGCACGGCCGAGTACGTCGTATTCACGGATTGCCCGCCGGGTCCCGAAGAACAGAAAGTGTCGATGCGAATGTCCTTGGGGTCGATTTTGACTTCCACCTCGTCGGCTTCGGGAAGCACGGCGACGGTGATGGCGGAAGTGTGGACGCGCCCCTGCTGCTCGGTCTGGGGCACGCGCTGCACGCGATGCACTCCGCTTTCGTACTTCAGACGGCTGTAAACCTTGTTGCCGCTGATCAGCGCGATCACTTCCTTGAGTCCGCCCACCGACGATTCGCTGACCGACGTGACTTCCACGCGCCACTTCTGCGATTCCGCATAGCGGCTGTACATCCGAAAGATTTCGGCCGCGAACAGAGTGGCTTCGTCGCCGCCCGTTCCGGCGCGGATTTCGAGCACCACGTTTTTATCGTCGAGCGGATCTTTTGGAATCAGCGAAACGCGTAACTCTTCTTCGATGCGAGCCAGCTCCGGCTGCAAGCGCTGGATCTCATCGTTGGCCATCTGCCGCAACTCCGCGTCCGGCTCGTCGATCATGAGGCGCGCTTCGTCGTAGTTGCGCTTGACCTGCTTGAACTCGCGATACTTGCCGACGATCTCTTCCAGCTCGGAGCGCTCCTTGGCGATTTTGCGGTAAGTGTCGCCGTCGGAGATAACTACCGGGTCCGCCATTTGGCGCGTCACGGCGTCGAACCGCGTCTCCATGTCGTCGAGTCTTTGCGAATATTGCATGTCGGGCCTAGCCGAAGGCCGAGCCGCTTAAGCGATGACCAGCTCGCCGCCTTGGGATCTTTCGAGCTGCATGGCGCCTTCCAGCGCCTCAATAGCCACCGCGGCCTGCTCGTCGGTCGGCGGCTTAGTGGTGATGCGTTGCAGCCACAAGCCGGGCTTGGTCATCACCGCCATCAGACCTTGCTGGTGTTTGGCGGCGAACCGAATTAATTCGTAGCTGACGCCCAGGATCAACGGCAGCAGTGCGACGCGCGCCACCAGCTTAGCCAGAAATCCGTCGAATGGCAGCAGCGCGTACACCGGGATCGCGATTAGCATCACCACCACCAGAAAACTGGTTCCGCAACGCGGATGGAACGTGACGAACTTCTGCGCGTTCTCCACCGTCACAGGCTGGCCGGATTCGAAATTAAAAACCACCTTGTGCTCGGCGCCGTGATACTGAAACATGCGCCCCATATCTTTCATACGGGAGATCAGGTACAAAAAGACCAAAAGAATGCCAGCTTGGTGGCCAACACCAGCGGCACGAACTTGTACATGAACAGAAACATGGCGAGCGAAAACAGAAGCTGGCCAGTCATCATCCAACCCGAAAGTTCGAGCGGCTTCTCGCCCGCCGGTCCCATGTCCGCCAGCGAAACATTGAGCGAAAAACGCAGGGCTTTGATGCCCAGCCCCATGGCATGCCCGAGCGTGCCCAGTCCGCGCAGGATCGGCAGCTTGAAAATCGGATATTTCTCGGACAGGCGCGGCAGCGGGTTCTGTTCGGTGGCAATCTCGCCGTTGGCCTTGCGGACCGCAACGCAATAGCTGTGCGGGGCGCGCATCATCACGCCTTCCATCACCGCCTGGCCGCCCACCAGGGTCTCCTCGCCGCTTTCCAGCACGGGCAGCATCTGAATATGCGCACTGAAGCGCAAAAAACTTCTAATTGACAATTGGAAAGACTCCAACTCAATTATAACCCGAACTTTCAGAAGGATCGTGTCCAGTAACCCGTTACAATAGGTTGCATGCAGGTTTTGTCAGCGGGCGACCATAAGTTCCTGCTCCTCGAACTGGACCCGGAATTTGTGGCGGGCATCGCCAAACAGGCTGGATTCGAGTATCGGATCGAGGACAGCGATCGCGCGCTGTGCTTGGATCTGTCGGCGGCCGGCCGGCAAGCGCCGTTGCTGCTTTTCGATGCCGCCGATCCCGGCAATCTCGGGTGGTTTTCCCGCTGTCAGTTTTACGTGGACGGCAAGTCCGGATCGGTGTTGCAGACGCCGATCTCACTGGCCAACCAAACGGACCGATCCGGTCATACTCTCAGGCATTCCATCCGGCTTCAAATCGCCAAGGAACTGCCGGCTTCGTTTCGACTTCCGGGCCGGCAACCGGTGAACGAGCAGATGATCTACAACGTTCTGGGGCATCTGCTGAATGCGCTGCTGAACACGGGTGTGGGAGTTTGCGGAGGCACTATCGTTCGGCCATTGGCGGGCCGGACGGAAAGCATCGGGGCGAAGAACTGAAGGGCGTCAGCGCGAGTTGAGAACCGAGTTCAGCGATCCCTGCCGATACCCTTCCAGATCGATGGTCACGTAGTGGAATCCCAGGGGCTTGAAAATGGTGACGAACGCGCGGGCCATTTCGGGAGTCAGAGCTTGAGCCAGTTCTTCGGGAGCGACTTCGATTCGTACCAGCTCGCCGTGAAATCGCACGCGGAACTGCCGGAATCCCAGCGCGCGGATGGCTTCCTCGCCGCGCTCCACCGTCTTGACTGTTTCCGGAGTGACGGGCGTGCCGTAAGGAACGCGCGAACTCAGGCACGCCGATGCCGGCCGGTCCCAAGTCGCCAGGCCGGCTCGACGCGATAGCTCACGAATTTCCGCCTTGCTCAGGCCGGCGTCCACTAACGGAGCTTTTACCTGGTGCAGCTTCGCGGCGCCTTGGCCGGGGCGATAATCGCCCAGATCGTCCCGGTTCACGCCATAGATGATGTGTTCGATGCCTCGTTCGCGGGCCACGGCGTGCAGGCGTGTAAACAATTCGTCCTTGCAATGAAAGCAGCGGTCGGGCGCGTTCTTGACGTAGTCGGGGTTGTCGAACTCGCGGGTTTCGATGGACTCGTGGCGGAAGCCGCAGGCGCGCGCGAACTCCTCGGCGTCATGCTTGTGGGATTCGGGGAGCGAGGCGGAATCGGCGGTGATCGCGAGCGCTCGCTCGCCCAAAACTTGGTGGGCGGCCCAGGCGAGATACGCGGAATCGGCGCCTCCGGAGTAGGCCACGATGACACTGCCCAGCTCGCGCAGGTTGGCGAAGAGGCTCACCTGCTTCAGCTTGACGTCAGCGGTGGTCGCGATCAGGTTGACGAGCGTCGCCATAATTTGAGTATACGGGCTGGGGGTCGGGCGCGATGACGATCTTGCGCAGCTCGCCCCGGTCGAGCCAGAGCTGGCTGCAGGCTTCGCAGGAATCGACCAGGATGTTGCCGGGGCCGCCGTAAACGTGATTGTCCATTTCGCCGCTGCACAGAGGGCAGGGCAGACGGCGGTCGGCGTCGGTTCCCGGCCGCGGCGTGAGCTGCGCCACCGAGCGGTCGCGATGCGCGCGGAGCTCCTCCACCAGCGGCATCAGATCGTCCATGCGGATCAGCGCGCCATGGCAGGCGGTGCAATACAGCAATTCCTGAGTGGCGATGCGCCCGGTGGAGAGCGCCGTTTTACAGAGCGGGCAGACGTACTTGGTTTGGCCGATGACCTGGACCCCGTCCTCATCGGCGGGCGGCGTGATCTGGCTGGCGCAGTAGTCGCAGATCAGCACGCCCTGTTCGAGATCCAGCCGCAGGGCCGCGCCGCAGTTGGGGCAGGTCATGGTCTATGATCGGCGGTTGATGACCGGCGGTTTAGACGCGGGACCTACGCCAGAGGCAGCTTGTCCTGGCCTTCCTGGGGATCGGTCGCTTCCTCGCCGGGGATCAGGCTGGCGGCGGCTACCTGGTCGCCGGCTTCCACGTTCACCAGTCTTACGCCTTGCGTGGAGCGGCCGGCTTGGCGGATTTCGCCTGAATCAATGCGGATGATCTGGCCTTGCTTGGTGATGATCATCAGGTCGGAGTCTTCCTTTACCGACAAGATGCCGACCACTTTGCCGACGCGCGGGGTGGTCTTCATATTGATCACTCCCTTGCGTCCACGCGCGGTCAGGCGATAGTCTTCGAGCGGGGTGCGCTTGCCGAAACCGTTCTCGGAGATGGAGAGGATGAGGCCTTCCTTCTCGACCACCTGGCAGCCCACCAGGTAGTCGCCTTCGTCGAGCTCCATGCCGCGTACGCCGCGGGCGGGGCGGCCCATGGCGCGCACGTAGGTTTCATTTATGAGGAAGTCAATTCTTTAGTGCTTTGACAGTAATATATATTGTTTGCCTTATGTTT
>JBEKHQ010000397.1:0-4264 GCA_050012195.1 Bryobacteraceae bacterium
CGGCGTTCATTGATGGCTCCTTTCGATACAGTGCTCATTACAAATACGGTGTTCGGAGTCCCGCTCCCTAGCGCGCAATTTGGCCCAGATAGTATCCGAGCCGATTTTCGACATCCCCCGGCTTGTGGAAGCCGCGCGCCATCAGCGCTTTGATTCCATTTTGTGCGGCAGGTCGCCCGAGCGAAGCGATGCACGCATCCCACCCGGCGCCGAGCTCGACGTCCGGCGGCAGGCTGGTGTTGACGAGGCGCTTGGTGTTGGCGATCGCCCATTTGTCGAACCCGGCGATGCGGGTCGCCAGCGCCTCGACGAACGCGTCTAGATCGGCGTCGGGTAGGGCGCGATTCACGTAGCCGTAGGCCTCGGCCTGCTCCGCCCCGATGTCTTCCGAGCTCAAGAGCACCTCGAGGGCGCGGTTTCGGCCGATGAGTCGGGGCAGCCGGGCCATGGGGCCGCCGCCGGCAACCATCACCACGCCCACCTCCCATTGCGAGATGATAGCTTTTTCGCGGCTGGCGAAACTCATGTCGCAGGCCAGCGTGATCTCGCTGCCGTTGCCCGTCGCCCGGCCACGGATGAGGGCGATGGAAGCGACTGGCAAGCGAGTCAGGCGCGCGAGAACGTCCGGCCAAGGCGGCAAGCCCGTGGGGCCCGCCGGCATTGAGGTCAGGTCCTCAAGCCTTGCCAGGAAATCGGAGTGATTCAGGAAGTAGTCGTCAACCGCGCTGTCGAAGACTACGACCCTGACATGCTCGTCGGCCTCCAGCGCGTCGATGAGTCCCTGGAAGTCCCGGACCATTTCCGGGCCCATCACGTTGATCGGCGGGTTGTCGATCGTGACACGCCAATAGCCGGCCGACCGCCGGGCAACGCGGATCTGTGCGGGCTTCGTAAGTGCGCTTGCAGTTGTCATGGCATCCTCCTGTCTATATGTTGGTCCCGGAAACCGGTTGATTGTCCCCGACGCTCTGCTAAGATCTGGATCATTCGTTCCTCGGCGGCAGTTGGTTGATTACCGCCGCGCCTGCCTTGCTGACGATGTCGTCCTGGGAATCCGTGCCTCCGGAAGAACCGATTGCGCCGACAATCATCCCCTGTTCGATCAGCGGGATGCCGCCTCGAGAGGCAATGATTCCATCGAACGCGAGCAGATAGTTGAGATGCATAAGCTGGATACCGTCCTCGAACTGCTTCGTTTCGCGCCGGAAGGTCGCGGCTGCTCGTGCCTTGTGCTCGGCAATCTGAATGGATGCAAGCATCGCACCATCCATTCGTTGGAAGGCCACGAGATTGCCTCCGGAATCGACCACCGCTGTATTCATCTTCCAATTCCGCTTCTTTGCCTCTGCCACCGCCGCGTGAATAACCGTCTGAGCTCGGTCTAGCGATATCGGTGGGCCATACGGAGTGTCGAAGGGAATTGTGTCGGGCACAAAATCGAGAGGATTTGTTTCCATGGGCTGCAGCGCTCGACTTGCAGTGGCGGCGGTTCCTGTTTTCTCATTTGACATAAGTTCTCCTTCCTCCCTCCGTTCACCTCTTACCGTACGCCGTGAAAATGTAATCCTTGGACGCCACTCTCGAATGGCAGGCGAAGCCGCATTTGACGACGCCGGTCGGATCGGGCTTAAACGTGTCCGACGCGGGATCATAGTCAAATGCCGCATATGCCCATCCCTTTGTGTCCGGGAATTTCTTGGTATTCTTCTCGATGAAGAAAACGTCTTGTAAGACGTCCGGCACCCTCACTGAAAAAGGAGCTTCCGTGTTCTTTTTCGGTTTCCACTCGATTTTTGCAATCTTCGAACCGTCCGGGAAAGACTTGCCGTTGCCGGGGACGCCGGACCGGTAGGCGTCGATCATCGTGGGATTGGCGACCATCACCTTCAGCAGATCCTCGGTCTGACTGACGGCGACCACCTTCCAGTCCTCGTACCCCCTGAAGTCAGAAAATGCGAGGCCATCTGGCACGCGTAGTGTGTACTTGTCCTGCGTGGAAAATGCCTGAGCGCTGAGGACTGCTAGCCCTATGCCAAGTGCGGCTGCTGAAACAACTCGTAAACCGCGTGAAGGCAAAAACGTTCTGCCGATCATGACTTTCCTCCTGCTAACCAGGATTTCCATTATGGACCCTTGGACCTCATAGAATACTCCCGGGCTGCCTCTCCCTTCAATCCCGCGCGGCCATTATTTGTGAGTATTGGTACTTTCTAGCTATCCCAAGAAGCCCCGGCGAGGGACGCTGATGAAGGCGCTCTGCTCCTGCCGGCCGTACACCAGAACCTCGGTGCTGTCCATGTCCAGCACGATCCGCTGTGGCGCATCGATGGCCTCGGCCTTGCAGATGAGTTCGCGGTTGATGCGGGCCAAGCTACGGAAGTTCTCCTCCTCGGACAGCATCTCGGCCTCACAGTCTGCACGCGGGAAGTCAGCGCCGCACCACGATCCCAAGTTTTCTCGGAACCAATCAGCCGGAACGTCCGATCTTGCGAGGCTCGCTCGGCATTGTTGACATCCTCGTAGCCCGCGATGCGGCTGTAGACGGACTGGCGCAACAGGTCCGTCAGCGGAAGCTGGGTGTTCTTCCCGCGCCGTGAGCCGGTCAGGTGCTGGGCGATGAGATCACCGAAACCCAGACGTTGTCCAGTTTTCCTGGAAATCCACCTTCAGAGAAGTATTAAAGGAGAGCTGAAATGGCTCGTTTTGGTCTCTCACCCATGGGTGTCGACCTCCGGCGTGTCTTCATCACGTTGAAAACCCGCATGAATAAAGGCGTCGGAGGCCATCAAGCAGGTTATCAGTAACTGCCCAAAGACGGAAATCTGGGCTTAATGCGTTTTCGCCAAGCCTGCTCGTTAGGGCCATTGTTTCGCCCTGCTCAACGCGGTAAGCTCTAACGAAGTGAAGACCTGTCCCACCTGCTCCGCCAGCTACGGCAACGATGTGGGTGCTTGCCCGCACGACGGCTCCACATTGCGCTCCAGCCCCGGCTTGGAGCCGGGCACTGTCATCCGGAAGAAGTACGAGATTCTCAGCGAGATCGGACGGGGCGGCATGGGCGTGGTGTACCGGGCGCGGCATCTGATCTGGAATGAAGATAAGGCGCTGAAAGTGCTGTTGACCGCGGGTTCGGAAGGGCGGCCAGGACTCCAGGCGCTCTTAGCGGAGGCGCTGGTGATGCGGCAGCTTCAGCATCCGCATATCGTACGCGTGGAGGACGCGGACTACACGGAAGACGATCAGGCGTTCGTGGTGATGGAGTATGTAGCCGGCCAGAACCTCCGGCAGAAGCTCGACCGCGGGGGACCGCTGGCTCCCGAGCTTGCATTGCAGGTCACTGCGCAGGCGTGCTCGGCGTTGTCGGCTGCCCACAAGAAGGGAATCATTCACCGGGATATCAAGCCGCAGAACCTGCTGCTGGCCAAGAGCGCGGACGGCAGCGAGACATTGAAGATCATCGATTTTGGGATCGCGAAAGTGCGGGAGGCGGCGGGACTGGGGTTCACTGGCATGATGACCACGACCGGGCTCTTCGTGGGCACGCCGGGGTACGCATCGCCGGAACAGGCGCGCGGCATGCGCGGGAGCGACTTGGATGGGCGCACGGATCTGTATTCGCTCGGGCTGGTGCTTTATGAGATGCTGACCGGGCGGCTGCCGTTTGCCGCGGATACGCCGTTCGCTTTGCTGGTGCAACGGATACAGGTTCCGCCGATGCCAATGGATCGGGTCCGCCCTGGTCTCAGTTTCTCACCCGATGTTTCGAACCTGGTAATGAAAGCACTGGCGACGGATCGGGAGGACCGGTATCAGTCGGCGGAGGAGATGGAGCGGGCGATCCTGGCGGTGCTGGATTCGTGGCGGACCGGGCGGGAACGGCACGCGCGCGAGAGGTCCGACACAGCGCGGCGGGCAGCCGAGGCCGAGCAAGAGCGGCAGGCAACCACGCTGGCGGCAGAGCGCGCCGAGCGGGAACTCCAGGGGCGCGAGGCAGTCGCGTTAACCGGTCAGGTGGAAGGCGAGGGTGCCGACCCACCCGGCCCCGAGCATAGCAAGAGTGCCACGATGGTTCCGGGCGGGCGGGCATTATCCCGGAGGCCGCGAATCGGGTACATCATCGCAGCGGCAGCTCTGACACTGGTGAGTATCGGGTTTTTTGTCGTGCGCTCCTTGACCGAGCGAACCGCTCGGCATGTCGAGGAGCAGAAGGCGGGTGTCGAACGTCCTTCGCGGGCGGGAATGACCAAGATGAATCCAAAGAACG
>JBEKHQ010000398.1:0-4255 GCA_050012195.1 Bryobacteraceae bacterium
TTGACTTGATCGAGACCCACGTACTGGCTTTGCGCGCCGAACGACGACGGCACTCCCGCGCCGGCCACGGTTACTTGAACGCGGTGCGCGTTACGAATTCCCGTGCCGAACAATTCCAGATAAACCTGGCCTGAACTCACGTCAATAGGAAGCGGAACGATATTATTCGACGGATCGAGCTGGTATACCGCGGAGTAGGTCTGGCTGCCGTCCGCGGCGATGGTGACAACTTCGGCGGCGGCCAGCGCGCCGGAGTTCAGTTCAAATATGCCCGGCGAGATGGTTCCGATTTGGATGTTCTGGGACGAGCTGACGCCGCTTCCGGACGTGACTGTGATGGTCGCGGTTCCAACAGAGGTTCCGGGAGGTATCTCATAATTCACCTGCTTCGCGGACACATAAAACAAGGGAGCTAGCTGGGAAGCGCCGAAGGAGTCCTTTACCGTCACGGTGGTTCCGTTCAGAGTCATCGGCAAGGGCGTCGTGGTGGCTGACAGGGAACTAACCGCCAGGTTTCCGCCCGTGGCCGTGACAATCGATGCTATGGCAAACTGGGGCAGCGCCTGAAAACTGGCTCCGGATTCGTTGACCAACGGCACCGTGCCCTCGCTCAACAGGATCGTTATGGATTCCCCGTCTTGGTTGGCGGTAACCAGGTCGGGTAATCCGTCACCGTTGAGGTCGGCCGCGATCACCTTGCGGGGGTTCAACCCGGTTGCGAAGGTATTCACGCTGGTTTGAAAAGTCCCATCGCCGTTTCCGAGCAGGATGCTGACGGTATTGGCGTTGGCGTACAGGCCCATGGCCACGCTGGTGGGAACGAACGACAGATAAACCAAGTCGGGCTTGCCGTCGCCATTCACGTCCACCATGGGACCACCCGCGCCGTTCACCACCGCCGTTACAATCTTGGGCAATTGAAAGGTTCCGTCTCCATTCCCCAGGAGCACGGTAGCCGCGCCGCTGTTGTCAAACGCGACCAGGTCTAGGTTGCCATCCCCGTTGAGATCGCCGCCTGCGTCCTCATTGAAGAACGAAGGGCCGGAGGAAAGGAGCGACTTCTCCAGAAACGCGCAACCCCCCTGTCCCAGGAATAGCGTGCTCCCCACGGCCACATCCGGCCTGCCGTCCTTATTAAAGTCCCCCACGAACGGTGTTCCCAAAGCATTGGCACTCTGTTGCGCCGCGGTTCCGAACGTTCCGTTGCCCAAGCCGGGGAAGCAGGCCGCGTTCTGGTACGGCGGCAAGTCGTGCTCTCCCGTGGTGAAAACGTCCAGCGCTTGCCCCGCGCCGGTGAAGACTCCCGCCGCCAGGCGACTATACGTCGGAGCCGGGTGCGCGGTATCGAAGGAGAACGAGCCGTCGCCCGCGCCCGTGAGTATGACGAAGCTGGTGAGATCCTCCGCGAATTTACAGGGGCCGGCGAAAGGACAACTCCCGCCGGCGCCGACCACCAGATCCAGTTTGTTGTCGTTATTCACATAAGCCGCCACCACCTGCCCGGGCGACGGTATCCCGGAAATTAGCGAAGGCGGCCCAAACGTGCCGTCGCCATTCCCCAACAAAATCGCGATCGAGCCGCTATACAATGCAACCGCCAGGTCCATCTTGCCGTCGCCGTTGAAATCCGCGGCCACCACATCTTGGACATCGTCCCCCAGCGGAATGTCCATTCGCTTGAAGGATAGGGTCTGAGCGAATCCACCCGCGACCATGCAGAAAATCAGGGAAATCTGGCTTAAGCGAGAAAGAACCAGCATGTGCACGTCTACTCCTTTCCTAGCATAGACGCGGAATCCTCGCCGGATAAACCACTCAGCCAAGAAAGCGGGCATAATAGGTAAAATGTCTACCATGACACGCAACGTCGCGATTGTTACCCTACTTACGCTCTTGACGGGCGCCGTCCTGTACGCCGCGCCAGCAAGCTGCGAATCGCTCGCGAAGCTCGCTCTTCCGACGACGACTATTAAGATTGCGGAGTCGGTTGCCGCCGGCGCCTTTAAACCTCCGCAAGGTGCGCCGATTCCCGACCTGCCGGCTTTCTGCCGTGTGGCCGGTGTGATCAAGCCGTCGAGCGATTCCGATATCGAATTTGAAGTTTGGATGCCGAGCACGGGCTGGAACCGCAAGTTCCAAGGAGTCGGCAACGGCGGCTTTGCCGGATCGATCTCGTATGGCGCTTTGGCTGCCGCCATCAGCCACGGCTACGCCTCGGCTTCCACCGACACGGGTCATGAGGCCGGCGCCACCGATGCTTCCTGGGCCTTGAATCATCCCGAAAAAATCACGGACTTCGGCTATCGGGCGATGCATGAAACCACCGACAAAGGCAAGGCGATTGTCCGCGCCTTCTACGGCGATGTTCCCCGCCGCTCGTATTTCAGTTCTTGTTCCAACGGCGGACGCCAGGCGCTCATGGAAGCCCAGCGGTTTCCCTCGGACTACGATGGGATCGTGGCCGGCGCGCCCGCCGCTTTCTGGACCCATTTGCTGATGGCGGCCCTGTGGGACATGAACGCGACGATGGACGACCCCGCCAGCTATATTCCAGCGGCGAAAATGCCCGCGGTGGAAGCGGCGGCGGTGGCAGCTTGCGATGGGATGGACGGCGTAAAGGACGGCGTAATCGACGATCCGACGCAATGCCATTTCACTCCTTCCACGCTGCTCTGCAAGGGCCCCGATTCGAACACGTGCCTCACACAGCCGCAGGTATCCGCGCTCGAGAAAATCTATGCTGGAGTGAAGAACGCCAAGGGCGAGCAAGTCTTCCCCGGGTTTTCGCCCGGCGGCGAGGGCGGAATGAACGGCTGGGGCGGCTGGGTCGCCGGCGCGGGGCAAGGCAAGAGCTTGCAGTATGCGTTCGGCATTAATTTCTTCCAGGACATGCTCTATAGCGATGCGAACTGGGATTATCACAAGTTCGACGTCGATCACGACGTGAAACTTGCTGACGATCGCCTGGGCCGGACCCTCAACGCGGTCGACCCGGATCTGAAGCCCTTCAATGATAGAGGCGGAAAGCTCATCCTGTATCACGGCTGGAGCGATGCCGCCATTCCTCCCGTCGCCACCATCCAGTACTACAAGCGGGTGGAATCCAAGATGGGCGCGAGCAACACCGATTCGTTTGTCCGGCTGTTCATGGTGCCTGGAATGCAGCACTGCGGCGGCGGGCCGGGCCCCAGCGACTTTGGCCAGGGCGTCGTAACAGGCCGCGATCCGCAGCATGACGTCAACGCCGCTATCGAACGTTGGGTGGAGCAGGGCACCGCGCCCGAGCAAATCATCGCTACGAAATACAAGGGTGCGTCGCCCTCCAGCGGCGTGGCGCGAACTCGTCCGCTGTGCCGCTATCCGCAAGTGGCGCATTGGAATGGATCGGGCAGCACCGACGATGCGGCTAACTTCACGTGCGCCGCGCCGTCCGCGGAGCACGGGTCGAAGTAATCGCGCTCTGAGATTTCCCATTCGAGCTTCTCTGATTGCGGCGGCGCTAGCCTTGGTTGGCTGCCGCTCGCATCAGGAGGGCCTGACGTTCCAGGCCAAGGTTTCGGATCTGCGGCGTCCAGGCAATGCGCTGGCGAAGGGTAAGCGGCTGGACGAGATCGTCGAGATCACACTGCCTGGGCAACTTCGCACGCCGCCGACTCCCCTCGCTCTAGTTTCGCGAAGCGATGCGGACTGGAGCACTCCCGAGCGCGCGGCCTCGTCCTCGGTATCGGCCAACCTGGCGGGCGACGTCTCTTGGATTGTAGAGAGCTATGTGCCCGCCGAGCGCGACGAAGTCCGAAAACAGCTTTCCGATCCCGCTGCCGCCCGGCGCGTGCGCGACTACTACCGCAGCATGGGCGAAGTGGAAATGACCGGTTGGGCCGACGTGCATGGATTCACGGTCGTGTTTCTTCTGGGACGAGACCAGGACGGCGACGCGACCTTCGCCTCGGTCACGCTTTCGAAAACAGCATCGGGTTGGCGGCAGACCAACGCGCTGGCACAAGACGATACTTTCGAAGTGGTCTGGACGGCCCTCCATACCGGGGGCGTGCGCTAAATCCGATCACCCCGGTCTTCAGATCGTGATAACATCGGGTCGCCAAGGCTGGTCTCGGCGCCAGACGGGAAAACGGAGGAAACCCGATGGAAGGCGAGCACGATCATAGCCATGAACATGAGCATCAACACGCCCATGAGCATACCCACGCGAGTGGTTCTCCCGAGCACCAGCACGAGCATAAGGGAGAGCACGGCT
>JBEKHQ010000399.1:0-4255 GCA_050012195.1 Bryobacteraceae bacterium
ATCCCGCGAAAACGCGAGGGCACGACCCGGAACTGCAGAGGCGAAGAAATTCATTTTGGCCGCTGCTATCCCGGATAAGGATACCGAAGGGACAGCCATAGACCCTCGTCGCCGGGGAACCTGCCCGGTTGGCGCCGCTTCCACCCGGGGGAATCGCAAAGGGAGCGATGGTTGATTTTCTCACCGAACTTTTCGATCAATTCGATGATGAAGAACAGGCGAGGATCCGAGCCGCCGAAGATTCAGTCGAAGGGATACTCGCACAAGGGGCTGCTTTGGTCCGGGACAGGCAGCTAGCGGCTGGCTCAACGGTTCTAACCGCTTGGGTGCTTGAGCCACAGGATGACGCGCGCGCGGATGCGGCCGGTGTTGTCTTTGATGCATACGTGAACGCTCTCTGGCGCCAATCGGACCCGAGGCGCTCCGAATCGATTCAGGAGTTCAACGCGACAGTTGAAGAACTGGTTGTCCCGGTACTTACGAGGTATGGGCGGGAAGGTAGGGATCTAATTGACTGGCGTCGCGGGCAATGCCGGGCAAACGCATCACTGGTTCACTCCCTGCTGCAGAGCAGCAATGCCAACTCGCAGTCTTCCATGATTGGTTCCCCGGCTCGTTCACCGCAAGACGCGACGGACGGTGCCAGCGGACACACCGACGAATCAGATACTACTGGACAAGCCCAGACGGAGAGAGACCAATCTGGTGCCGCGGAGGTTCCCGCCATATCTGGACCGCCCTGGGAAATTTTGGGGTTTTCCGAGCCATGGGGCAAACGTAGGAGGCGGTATGCGGAACAAAATTCGGAGTGTACACGGCGTCGCGAAAGCTGGCACGATGCGGAGGGAGTGGAGAATCTCCTTAAAAGTGCGCGAGGGTGGGCGAAGCCGGTCTTGAGAGGGCTCGTGTCCGAAGTGCAGGATGTCTTCGACCTCAAACAACGAGTTACACAGCAGTCGTTTGATAAGTTCATTGTAAGAGATACATATTTCTGGAAGCGTTACCGGGACTTTGAGTCGGCGTTATGGGAGGAGGGGCGGCCCTCACTTGAGGACCACGCAATTGGGGCCATGGCGGAGCGTGTAACGGCGGCGGCCAAGGCGCAATCGTCCAATGAACGTCAGCCCGGGCAGGCTGCCGATCCGCTGGCAGGCAAGGGATCGGACACATCGAGCGAAATGGCTGATCAATCCCGCTTAGACAAGATCGAAGAAATCTTAAAACCGCATTACGCTGAGATTCGGGATAAGGACGTCGGGTTGCCGGCCCTGTGCGAATGCGAGTCCGACGCCGACAGAGCAGCACTCGCGGAAGGGCTGCGCGGGCGCGCTTCTGTCTGGGCGACGGAGGCTTTGCTCGCTGTGCTGACCAACCCAGGTCTACCGCCGATCGAGCCGGCGTTATTCGACAGCATGATTTCGAAGTTGGTCGTCCGTTTGGCCAAAGACGCCGCGGACTTTTTCTCACTCGACAACTATGTGTGGTTCGAAGAGCCACGAGCCAACAACTGCAAGCCCCAAGGGGTAAACTTCCCGCAATATCGTAGTCATATTTTAGCTCGATTGATGGAAGACCTACCAAAGATCGCCAAAGATCCGAGTAATACTAATCGAAGCCGCTACTTAGGTGATCCCATGATCCAAGGAACGATTCCAGATCTTGCCCAGTGGCGTCGCCAACAAAAAGACATCGCGATTCAGAAGGCTCGGGATATCCTGAATTCTCGGCCGGGATGGGAGCAGTCTCAACTTGCCCTGACTCAGGCAGAGGAGGATTTCGATAAGTCATCACACCTTGACCCTTGGCAGCGTGCGCTGAACTATTACCGGGCCACTGGGGAGGCCTGGCTTGAAATCGTTTCAGACAACGAGACACTCCAAGCCTTCTACACAATTCTACCCATCATCATGGAGGGCGTGTACCTGAAATGTTTTGGGACAACGACGGAAGCTTTCAGAGCGACATCGTCACTAGCGCGCCAATTTGAAGAGGGCCTTCGCGATGGCGACAAGGACCTTAGAAAGAGGGCTGCGGCGCGTGCAATTGCCGCGATGAGTGCCCGAAAAACAAACCGCCGGTCAGGGAAAAAAGCCAGGGTCACCGAAATTGAGAGCGTCAAGCAAGAGATTCGCGAGCTCAAGAGAGCCAAGTTCAGCCATAAGGAGATCTGCGACAGGCTTGGCGACAAACCTCGTCCTCGACATGCCGCGTGGCGACACCTTCGATGGTCGGCCGCATTGAAAGATCCCGCCTACAAGAGTTCCGTAAAGTCCTGGCTCTCCCGCGTGTGAGTTGCGTGAGTTACGTTTTAAACGGTTTCTCTGGTCAATAACTTGTTGTTTTTCAATCTCTTGTGATGTCGTCTTCGTAACAGTTCTTTGGGCTGCGAGATGTTCGGGCGATACTTCCGTATGAAGGAAATTCTTCAGGAGCGGAAGATTACAGCCAATACCATTAGAGCGAAGCGAGCGGCGGCAGGGATTACGGGACACGCGGTTTGCCAACTTGCCGGGATCTCACGAGCGAAGCTGTCTGACATTGAGCGCGGGAATGTGACCGCCACTCCACAGGATCTGCAACGCATCGGCGGCGCCATCGACCAGATCCTTCGTACCCGGCAACACCTTGCCAAGCTTGCGAGAGAGGCGGGCTTGTCTCTGACGGGGCTCCGCCTATGACTGGGCCTCCGGCCGCACGGCTGGCATCTGAAACGGCGCCGCCGACCAAACGAGCCAACCCCGATCGGATACCCGTGCGCCTGTACGACGGCTCGCTGGTCGCCCATGTCAGTCGGGAACTGGCAGACAGCTTTTTGGAAGCGGGCGCAGCGGAGGCGTATCGCCGCGGCCCGCGACAATACCTGCGCTTGCGACGAGGACTCAACATTCCGCGCACAGAGCGAGGCTGGGACATTATCGAGGGCCTGCGTATGTTGCACGGAGACACGAGGGCGGCCGGGTACATTGCGCATCTAGATCGACGGTCAGAGCGACTCCGGTATCGACCGCCGGACCGCGCATCAGGGTGACAGCGCGCGCATGGCTCCAAACCGCGGCATCCCCGACATGGCGCACATCAACCGCAAGCTTCCTATCGCGGATATCGCTCGCGCGCTCGACTTGCGTTTCGCCAGCGCCACGATGCTTCACTGCTGGCGCCCCGAGCGGCACCAGCACGGTGATCGGACGGCATCGGCCAGCATTCTGACCAGCAGCAACAAGATCAAGTGTTTTGTTTGCAACTTCCGGCCAAAGGGACCGATTGACTTCGCCATGGACGTTCTTGAGATGAGTTCGCCAGCCGACGCAGCTTTGTGGATTGCGGCGCGTTTTCCGGTGCCACTCATCCCGGCGCGTAAGCACCTGGCCGGCACTGCTCGCCGCGGAGAGCGAGTGCAGAGCGGGCTTGCGCTGATGATTCGATCGGGACTTTGGGCACAACTATCGCCGGCAGCGAAGGCCATTGCCCCTGCACTGCTGGAAATGGCCGAGAAGGAGAGCGGCGCCAGCGAGAGGATGACGGTAGAGCTCAGCTATGTCGGGATCACGCGCATGAGCGGAATCACGTCGCCAAACGCGATCCACCGGGCATTGTGTTGCATTAGGCGAAATAGGCTTGATGTTGCCGCCGGACGGGCGGACGCCTGGCAAGCTGGTCCAGGAGACGGCTCGCTATACGATGACGCCATATTCACAGGAGTTGCTGGATATGGCCCAAGCGACAGCCCAGCAGGCGCGAGACGAAATCGCGGCCGGCGTGGAGTTGCGGGCGCGCCTCCGAAAGGAGCGCGTGCACACGTATGCAGGGAAGCAGCAAGGCAAGGAGCCACAACAGTAGCAGTAGCAGAGCAGCCGCCCGGCCCGGTTATTACTTAGTATTACATCTCTATCCTACGAATAGCGATGAACCAAAAGACGCTATCGCAGCAATAGCGAGAATCTGGCATTAGGCCGCTTTTGCCGCACAATCAACCATCTGAGGAACAGAACCATGACCGAACTGCGATTGTCCGATTTGTCCACCGCGCGCCAGGATTTCGTCCGCCGCTGCCAGCGGCTCGACCGCGGGACTATCCGCGACTTGGAGGTGCACGATGGCGAACCGGTGTTCGGCCCGAATACGGAGGTCCTCCGGGACCTGAAACTCGACGGCGACGAGGCACCGCGGCCGGAACAGGATCTGACCGATTTCGTGGTCTCGAAAGAGATTCGGCGCCTCGTTTCCATGCTGGACGTCTTGCAAAACGGCATCATCG
>JBEKHQ010000400.1:0-4486 GCA_050012195.1 Bryobacteraceae bacterium
CGACTGAGGAGTTCCGGGCTTGGTTGGAGGAATCGCTGTCCGCTCGAAGGGATCGCAATCGCCGCTTGATCGAGAGGCTTCAGTCCATGGGAGTGAATATCGATCTGAGTGAGGTGGAGAATCTTGGCAAGACTCTGACGGGCCGCCCGCACTTCGCTCGCGTTTTGGTGCGCAAAGGCTATGCCGCCAACAGGGACGAGGCGTTTCGGAAATACCTGGACGAATCGGCGCCATCTTATGTCGAACTCCACGGGGTGGACATTGCGATCGGCATCCAGCGAATTAATGCCGCCGGCGGTCTGCCCGTGGTCGCCCATCCCGTGCGTCTGGGTCTGCGCGATGCGCTGGCCGAGGATAGCTATATCGGCAAACTCCGCGACGCGGGATTGCGCGGTATCGAGGTCTACCATTCGGACCATGCCGCCCAGGATGTAGCCCGCTATGCCGCGCTCGCGAAGAAGTACGGCTTGGCGATCTCGGGCGGGTCCGACTTTCACGGCGACACCAAGCCGCGCGTCGAATTGGGCCGCGGCGTGGATGGAAATCTCAATATTCCTCTCTCCGTCCTGGAAAACCTGCGAGCGGCCTAGCGGTCTGATGAAAAACTCCGGTGGCAAGCTGAAAGCATGCCCCACTCGATTTGCAAGCTATTAACCTGGTATGTGGGACATGCTTTAGCTTGTCTCCCTTGCGGCTGTAACAGGAATTTTTCAGCGGCCCGTAGAGACTCCGAGCCGCCGCGTTCATTACACTAAACAGGTATGGCAATTTGGCTCGGCGAAGCGGATGTGCGCGCGATGCTTTCCATGCCGGACTTGATCGACGCGATGCAATGCGCTCTCACCGCGTTTTCCACCAACCAGGTCAACCAGCCCGTCCGAACGGTGATCGAAACTCCTTCGGGATTCTTCGCGTCCATGCCGGCGCATGTCGCAACTCCCGCGGCTTTGGGCGCGAAGCTGGTCACCGTCTTCGATGGAAATGCGCGCCAAGGCTTGCCCACGCACCTTGCAACCATCGCGCTGCTCGATCCCAACACCGGCGAACTGCTGGCAGTGATGGATGGCCGCTTCATCACGGAAGCAAGGACAGCGGCGGTTTCCGCAGTGGCCGTGCGAAGCTTGGCTCTCGAAAAGACGCCCGTGCTGGCGATCATCGGCTCCGGCGTGCAGGCTCGCAGCCATTTGGAAGCGCTTGCGTTGATGCGCGAGTTCGCCGATATCCGCTGCTGGAGTCCGACGCGCGGTAATTTGGAGAAACTCGTGTCGGAGTCGAATCGTTGGCCGATTCGCGCCATGGCAACCGCCAAGGTGGCGGTAGAAAACGCGGACGTGGTCGTTTTGGTGACGGCTTCGTCGGCTCCTGTGATCGAGGACGCGTGGGTCAAACCCGGCACATGCGTCGTTTCCGTCGGCGCTTGCCGGCCGTACCAGCGCGAGATGGACCCCAAGCTGGTGGCGCGCGGACGATTGGTTGTGGATTCGCGCGCCGCCGCACTTCAGGAATCGGGCGACGTCGTGCAGGGTATTCGCGAGCGCAGTTTCGGCGAGGAACACATAGCCGCGGAGCTGGGCCAAGTGCTGACGGGCGCGAAGCCTGGCCGCACCGCGGCGGACCAAGTCGTCGTCTTCAAATCGCTGGGATTGGCCGTCGAGGATGTCGCTGCCGCCGGTCTGGTCTATCGGCGCGCTCTGCAACTCGGAAAGGGGCTGACTCTTGCCTGAATCCTACGACGCGGTTGTGATCGGAGCCGGAGTGTTCGGCTCCTGGACCGCTTATTATCTGCGCAATTCCGGCCGGTCCGTAGCGCTGCTCGACGCCTACGGTCCCGCGAACAGCCGGGCCAGTTCCGGCGATGAATCGCGCGTGTTGCGAATGGGCTACGGCGCGGAAGAAATTTATACGCGTTGGGCGTGGCGCGCGCGCCAGCTTTGGATGGATCTGTTTGAAGCCGTGGATCAGCCCGATCTTTTTCAGCAGACCGGCGTTTTGCAGACACCCCGTCCCCAGGATGCGCGAGCCGAGAGCATGCGTCTCACGCTCGAAAAATGCGGCGTCCCGTACCAGCTTCTGACGCACGCCGATTTGGAAGCGCGCTTTCCGCAATTCCATTTTTCCACCGAACGAATAGGGATCTTGGAACTCGAAGCCGGCGCGTTGATGGCGCGGCGCGCGGTTCGAGCAGTGGTCCAGGAAGCCGTTCGAAATGGAGTGGATTACTTCCGCGAGACGGCCTCCGTCCCCGAAAACAGCCAACTGAAGACCAGTTCGGGCGAAGTTTTGCGCGCCGGATTGTTCGTGTTCGCTTGCGGCCCGTGGCTGCCGAAGATTTTCCCTGGCGTTCTCCAGGGTCGCATCCGGCCCACGCGGCAGGAGGTCTTCTACTTCGGCGTTCCCGCCGGCGATCGGCGATTTTCACCTCCGGAAATGCCTGTTTGGCTCGATTTCAGCAGCGACCTCGGCGCTTATTCGCTCCCGGATTTCGATGGCCGCGGTCTGAAGCTGGCGTTCGACCGCCATGGCCCGGACTTCGATCCCGACGCGGGCGATCGCCTGGTGGGAGGACTGGACGAAGCGCGATCATTCTTGTCCGAACGTTTCCCCGCCTTGGCGCACGCGCCGCTGGCCGAATCCCGCGTCTGCCAATACGAGAATACTTCCACCGGCGATTTCTTGATTGACCGCCATCCCGACGATGACGGCGTCTGGCTGGTCGGCGGAGGATCGGGGCATGGATTCAAGCATGGCCCGGCTTTGGGCGAGTACGTGACCAAGCTCATCGATGGCGCCGTCGCCAACGAACCGCGCTTTTCGCTCGAGACCAAGACCCGCGAGGCCAACCGAGCGGTCTACTAGAGCCGTGCGGCAACGTTTTCGCGGTGACTCCCGCGGACCCAAAATGTCCACTTCGTTTTCATTCATTTACTAATAACTCCCCGCTCGCCTTGGCGATCACCTGCTAAATCTGAGCTAGTTTGAAAAACTCGAACGGGAGAAGATTCTGATTCTATGCAATATCGAAATGCCATCCTGGTTTGGGCTCTGTCAGCGGGCGTCACCGGCGCCCAAACCCTGGTGGACCTCCGGACACAAAGCAAGAGCGTCGATTTTTCCGGCGCAAACACCACCAAGCCATTTAAGTCCGGGACTGCACTGCCGGCCACGTGCGGACTTGGAGAAGCATTTTTTAAGAGCAACGCGCCTGCGGGTTCGAACTGGTACGCCTGCACAGCGACCAACTTGTGGACGCTGCAATCCGGTGCGCCGACCCTCGCTGGAGATGTTACAGGCCCGGTCACTTCCACCGTGGTAACCCAGATTCAAGGCCAACCGGTCTCCTCGACCGCTCCGACCGATGGCCAATCCCTGGTGTGGAACAGCGCCAACAGTGCCTGGACCCCTCAAACGGGGAGCGGCGCGCAAGGACCCGCTGGTCCCCAGGGTCCCGCTGGCGCCCAAGGAACAACCGGAGTTACAGGAGCAACAGGCGCAACAGGCGCAACAGGCGCAACAGGTTCCATAGGGCCAGCGGGGCCACAAGGGGCGACGGGAGCTAATGGAACTGCCGGGCCAACGGGTCCACAGGGTCCCGCAGGACCGACCGGCCCGAGCGGTGGCATCTCGGGGCTGGCAGTCGACGTCGGAGGCACAACCGCCGGCACCCAACCGGCGCTCAACTTCAATAACGGCGCGGGCATTATCCAATCTTGCGCCAACAATTCCGGCAGCAATCGCGTGGACTGTACTCCCACCGCTGACACGTCCGTAATGCTCAGCCGCGCCATCGATCAAGCTGGGACGGACATTCAGTGCAGTCCCGCCAGTGGATCCGGCACAACCTACACGTGCAGCGTGACACCCGCGTTGCAAGCGCAGGCCGCCAACTCATCCCGTTGGATATTCACTCCCGATGTGAATTGCGCCGCCAATCCAACACTGAATATCAACGCTCAAGGCGCAGTCAGTCTTAGAAAACTGTCGTCCGGTTCGCTCACCAATCTAGTGGCCAACGATTGCGTCGCAGGCGTGCCCTATTTGATTACCAAGGCCTCCAGCGGATTCGTGCTGAACACGATGGCCACGGGTACCGGCACGGTGACCAGCGTCGGTCTCAGCATGCCGGCCGAATTCTCGGTCGCCAATTCTCCCATCGGATCCAGTGGCACCCTGGCCGTCGGCAAAGCCAATCAAAACGCGAACCTGATCTACGCCGGTCCCTCTTCCGGCAGCGCCGTCGCGCCCGCCTTTCGGATCTACGCCGGTCCCTCTTCCGGCAGCGCCGTCGCGCCCGCCTTTCGATCCCTGGTGGCCGCCGACCTGCCGAGTCCGAGCGCCACCACGCTCGGCGGCGTCGAATCTTATTCCGCCGTTGCGCATCAGTGGATCAACTCCATCAGTGCCACCGGCGCGCCTTCGTCCACCCAGCCGTCGGCTTCCGACCTGGCAAACGGGACCAGCGGCAGCGGCTCGGTAGTGCTGTCGAGCG
>JBEKHQ010000401.1:0-4247 GCA_050012195.1 Bryobacteraceae bacterium
GCCTCCCGCCCGATGTCCCCGCTTCCCTTCCCAAAGGCCGAATCCTGGTAATCGACGACGAAGCGGACATCCGCGAAAGCCTGGAGACGCTGCTGTGCCTGGAAGGCTACTCGGTCGAGATGGCGCAAAACGGCGGCGAGGGATTGCGCCGCGCTGAAGCGGCCAACTACGACATTATCCTGCTCGATCTTATGATGCCAGACCGGTCAGGCATGGAAGTGCTGCGCGAGATTCGCGAGCGCGATTTGGAAACGCCGGTCTTCATGATCACCGCCTACGGGTCGGTGGAAGTCGCCGTCCAGGCCCTCAAGACCGGGGCGAACGACTACTTCTCCAAACCTTGGGACAACGAAAAGCTGCTGATCGAAATCGACCGGATGATCGCCCACACGCGCCTGGAGCGGGAGAATGCCCAGCTCAAACGCGCTTTCAAACAGCAGTATAGCTTCCCGAACATCATCGGCAAGAACGACCGCATGCTCCGCATCCTGGATCTGGTGACCCAGGTCGCGCCCAGCCGCGCCACCATTCTGATCACCGGCGAAACGGGAACGGGGAAGGAATTGATCGCCAAGGCCATTCATGCCAATTCCACTCGCGCCGACCAGCCTTTCGTTCCGGTCAATAGCGGTTCGGTGCCCGCCGAGCTGATGGAATCGGCGTTGTTCGGGCATATCAAGGGCGCTTTCACCAGCGCGATCGCGGCGCGCAAAGGCTACTTCGAGACCGCCAACAAAGGCACCATCTTCTTCGACGAGATCGGAACCATCAGTCCCGAGACCCAGGCCAAGCTGTTGCGGGTGATCCAGGAGCGCGAGTTCATGCCGGTCGGATCCAACGAAACCATCCGGGTGAATGTGCGCATCATCGCGGCCACCAATGCCGATCTGAAAAAGCTAGTGGATGAAGGCAAGTTCCGCGAAGATCTCTACTATCGCTTGAACGTGATCAACCTCGCTTTGCCGCCGCTGCGCGAACGAAAGGAAGACATTCCTCGCCTGGTCGAGCATTTCTTCGCGAAGTTCAGCCGGGAGAATGAGAAGTTCCTCGACGCCGAAGGACGAAGTCTCTTGCGATTCGAGAACGATGCCATGCAATTGCTCATGGATTACAACTGGCCAGGGAATATCCGGGAGCTGGAGAACGTAGTGGAACGAGCCGTCGTGCTGGCTTCCCAGTCCACGGTCCCGGTTGACGTACTTCCGGACTCCCTTCTGCAGGCCGCCGGTGTCCGCATCCGCCGTGACGAAAGCGGTACGCTGCCCGCCGATGCCTCCCTGTTCGAAGTTGTCGCCGATTTCGAGCGCCGCAAGATCATCGAGGCGCTCGACGCCGCTAACTGGAGCCAGACCGACGCCGCCGAGCACCTTAGCATACCGCTCTCGACGCTCAATCAGAAAATCAAGCGCTTGAATATCGATGTTCGGCGCAAGGGCGGAGCCGGGACGGCCTAGCTACTCAGTAATATACATTACGACTACATAGCTTGACATGGCTTCTTAACATGAAGTATTCTTAGCCTTCGTCTTCAATTCACTAGAGATTGTGCTCTAGTTGGTACTCTCCGGCCTACGGCCCACCGCGTCTGTTGAAGTTTCTGGGTCGTGCCGATTTAACCTTAGGAGATCCATGCCACACCAGCCTTACTTTGTGGTTGTGCTCGCGCACTCGCTGCACGGGCGGCTGCGGCGCATCCACATCCCGCATAAGGCGATCTATGCCGCGTTCGCCTTTGCCCTGGTCGGTTGCCTGACCATGTTCGTTTTTTTTTCCAGCTACCTGCGGATGAGTTGGAAGGTAGCGCACTACAATTCGCTTCGCTCTGAAGTGGACGCGCTGCGAGCGAAATACCAGGAACTGGAGAACGTCAACCACCAGAAGAACGAGCAACTGGCGACGCTCGAGACCTTCGCTTCGGAAGTTTCGGTGGCATATGGCTTGAAGCGCAGGCCGGAAACTTCGACCGATCTCGCGAGCGGTGTGCAGTTGACGCCGACGTTTCGGGAGTCGCTAAGCGAATACAATTTCCTGCAATCGGCTTCTCTGTCCAAGCTGTACCGGAACTACCCCAAGCAATGGCAGCTGCATGTCCGTCCGAGTCTTTGGCCGGTGGAGGGCAGGTTGATGAGTCCGTTCGGAGTGAGGACGGATCCGTTCTCCGGCGAGGGAGCGATTCACACCGGCGTTGATCTTGCGGCGCCCACGGGAACTCCGGTGCAAGCCTCGGCGGATGGAATTATCGTACAGACCGATTGGTCGAGCGGCTACGGCCGGCTGATCATCGTGGACCACGGCAACGGGGTGCAAACCTACTACGGACACCTGTCGCGATTTGACGTAGTGCCTGGGCAAGAAGTGCGGCGCGGCGACGTCATCGGGCGGTCGGGCGCCAGTGGCCGGGTGACTTCCCCGCATTTGCACTATGAAGTGCGGATGGGAGGCACTCCGGTGAATCCGTATCCGTTCCTGGCCAGAACCGCGGTGACGGCGCCGGCCCACGCGCAGACCGATCTCGGTTTCTGAACGCCTCGTCCTTCAACCGGATTCCCGGCTTGTGATATAAGCTTAGGAGTGTCCGCCGGAACCTCCGGTCGAGGAGCCTTATCGTGAAGACAAATATGCTGCGATTGGCCGGGATCGGAATCGGTCTGGTCCTTCTGACATCAGCCTATACTCGGATTCAGTCTGCGTCCATCATGGCGGACGCCGCCAAAGCCTTCCTTGCTTCCCTGACGCCGGAACAGCGCGCGCAGGCGACTTTCCAGTTTCAGGATGACGAGCGCTTTCAATGGCACTACATTCCGAAAGAACGCAAGGGACTGCCGCTACGCGACATGACCGCCACGCAAAAGCAGCTCGCACACGCGCTGCTGGCGGCCGGCCTCAGCCAGCGCGGATACATCAAAGCCAGCACCATCATGAGCCTGGATGAGATCCTGCGTATCCTCGAAAACGGCAAGGGCCCGCGGCGCGATCCAGAGGGCTATTTCTTCACGGTGTTCGGCGCGCCTTCCGACGCCGGAACTTGGGGTTATCGAGTGGAAGGGCATCACCTAAGCCAGAATTTCACCATTACGAATGGCAAGGTCGAAGACGGCCCAAGCTTCTTCGGATCGAACCCCGCCGAAGTATTGGACGGCCCCCGCAAGGGATTGCGCGTTCTGGCGCGCGAGGACGATCTCGGACGCGACCTGATCCAGTCTCTCAACGCGGAGCAGAAGAAGACCGCCGTGGTCAGCCAGGAAGCGCCCAAAGAGATCTTAACCGAGGCTTCCCGCCAAGCCGCGCTTAAGGGCCAGCCGAGCGGCATCGAAGTATCCAAGCTGAACGCGCACCAGCGCGAGTTGCTTCAGAATTTGCTGGACGAATACGCGAACAACGTGCCCGCTGAAATGGCCGAGGCGCGGCAAGCCGAGATCAAGTCGGCCGGTGGCAGCTTGTACTTCGCCTGGGCCGGCGGAGAGGAGCCGCGGCAGCCGCACTATTATCGGATCCAGGCTCCTAAATTCCTTGTGGAATTCGACGACACGCAAGACAACGCCAACCATATTCACAGCGTCTGGCGCGACTTCGACGGCGACTTCGGCTTGGACCTGCTCAAAGAGCACTACCAGACCAGCCATCGGTAACAGCTTGGTTCTCAGCCGCCGCCGCTTCGTTTCTTCCTGCGCCGCGGCGGGCATTGGTTTCGCCGCCGGGCGGGGGCAGACGCTTCCGTCGGAAATCCACCGCTTCGCCGACGCCGCCACCGAGTTCGACGTCTTCCGTCTGACGGATCCCGCGCACCAAAGCTGGCTTCCCGCGTACACCGGCCGGGCTGTTTCCAAGCGCGGCAACTTTCTGATTTTCGCGAGCGATGTCTCCGGCAGCGTGCAGGCGTATCGCATGGATTTGAAGACCGGGCAGTCGCGCGCTTTGACCGAAGCGAGCCATCTGGATGCGGGTTCGCTTACGCTCACGCCCGACGAACGCGGCATTTGCTTTTTCGACGGCGCGTTGCTGTATCTCATCAGCCTCTCCAATCTGCGGTCGCGAGAAGTCTATCGAGCGTCCGAAGGTTTCGAGCCGGGACATGGTCTCAGTCTTTCCGAGGACGGGCTCTACGCTGCGTTCGTTGAGCAGAAGAAGGGAGTCAACCGGCTCAAGCTAATTACCATGCACACGGGCGGCGCCCAGACGTTGCTGGAATCGGACGAACCGATCTTCGACCCGATGCCGCGTCCCCGCCGCGCGGGCATGTTGTACCG
>JBEKHQ010000402.1:0-4688 GCA_050012195.1 Bryobacteraceae bacterium
CCCTTGGGATTATTGGCGTTGGCCGCCGACAAAGCGGAGCGGACCTGCTCCAGGCCGATGCCGTACTTGTTGAGCTGCGACGGGACTAATTCGACGCGAACACCCGGCAAGGCGCTTCCGCCCACGATTACCTGACCGACTCCGGCGATCTGCGACAGCTTCTGCGCCATAACGGTGGATGCCGAGTCGTACATCTGGCCCTTGGTGAGCACCGAGGACGTGAGCGCCAGCATAAAGATCGGCGAATCGGCCGGATTGACTTTGCGGTAGCGCGGATTGCTGGGAAGGTTGGTGGGGAGATAGCCGCGCGCGGCGTTGATGGCCGCTTCCACGTCGCGCGCGGCCGCGTCGATGTTGCGGTTGAGATCGAACTGGAGAGTGATGCTGGTGGAGCCCAGGGTGCTCGAAGAAGTCATCTCCGTGACGGCGGCGATGCGGCCGAATTGCCGCTCGAGCGGAGTGGCAATGGCCGACGCCATGGTTTCCGGGCTCGCGCCCGGCAGACCCGCCGACACGTTGATGGTAGGGAAATCTACTTGGGGAAGCGGCGAGACGGGCAGCAAGCGAAAAGCGACCGCGCCCGCTAATGCAATCGCGATTGTCAGAAGCGTTGTAGCAACCGGCCTGTGAATGAAAGGCTCTGAGACGTTCATGGCTACTCCGCGGGCAGCGGCTCCATGCCGGCATGAAACTTCCAGGTAGATGACCGGCGTCGTATACAGCGTGAGCAACTGGCTGAAGATGAGCCCGCCGATGATGGTGATTCCGAGCGGCCGGCGAAGCTCCGATCCGGTGCCCGATCCGAAGGCGAGCGGGACGCCGCCCAGGAGCGCCGCCATGGTGGTCATCATGATGGGACGAAAGCGCAGCAGGCAGGCCTGATAAATCGCTTCGTGAGGCGGCATGCCGTCCTTGCGTTCGGCCTCCAAGGCGAAATCGATCATCATGATCCCGTTCTTCTTGACGATGCCGATCAAGAGGATGATACCGATCAGCGCAATCACGCTGAAATCGTTGTTGCAAATGTAGAGCGCCGCCAGCGCGCCCACGCCCGCCGAGGGAAGCGTCGAGAGAATCGTGATGGGATGGATATAGCTTTCATACAGTACGCCCAGCACGATGTATACGGTGATCAGCGCGGCCAGAATCAGGATCGGCTCGTTGGCCAGCGATGCCTGGAACGCTTCGGCCGTGCCTTGAAATGCGCCCTGAATGCTGGCGGGCATCTGGAGGTCTTCCTTCACGCGGTTGATATCGTTCACTGCATCGCCGAGCGATGCGCCTGGCGCCAGATTGAACGACAGTGTGACCACCGGAAACTGGCCTTGGTGATTCACCGTGATTGGAACCGAGGTTTGTTCCACGTGAGTGAAAGCACTGAGCGGCACTTGGCCCCCATTAGTAAAAACCTGGGAAGAAGCCGTCGGACCGGCGCCAAAACCGACGCTGGAGGAAGCGGCGCCGCCCACGGCGGTGGTTACACCGACAGTCTGGCCCGCGGTCAGCGCCGCCACCGAAGCGCTGGAGGGTCCGAAACCGGCGGTGTTCGTGGAACCTCCCGAAACCACGCCCGCGCCGCCTCCGGAGGCATTCGCATTCGAGCGGATAAACAGATCGCTCAAATCCGCCGGATTGTTATTAAAGCCGGGCTTCACTTCCAAGACCACGTGATACTGATTCAATTGCGTGAACATCGTGGAGACCTGGCGCTGGCCGTAGGCGTCGTCCAGGGTGTTGTCGATGGTGGTGGGCGTGATGCCGAGCCGCGAAGCGGTGTCGCGATCGAAAACCAGCTTTACGCGCAGCCCGTTGACCTGTTGGTCGCTCGCGACGTCGCGAAGCTCGGGAAGGCGTTGAAGCCGCTCCAGCATTTGCGGAACGAAGGTGTTCAACTCGTCGGCGTTGGGATCTTCCAAAGTGTATTGGAACTGTGTACGGCTGACGCGATCCTCCACGGTAAGATCCTGCACCGGTTGCATGAAGAGCGTGATCCCGGGCACTTTGCTCAACTCGGGCTGCAAACGCCGGATCACGTCGCTAGCGGAAATTTTTCTCTCCTCGAGAGGCTTCAAGTTGATCTGGATGCGCCCGTTGTTCAACGTCAGGTTGGTCCCGTCGATACCGATGAAGGAAGAAATGCTCTCGACCGCCGGATCTCGGAGAATCACCTTGCCCAGCGCCTGCTGCCGGTCCGCCATGGCTCGAAACGAAATCGTCTGCTCGGCTTCCGAGACCCCCTGGATCACGCCGGTATCCTGAATGGGAAAGAACCCCTTGGGAATCTTGATGAACATGACCACCGTCATTACCAAAGTGCCGACGGCCACCAGCAGCGTCATGGTCTGGTGGCGCAGCACCCAGGTCAGCGTCTTGCCATACAGCGCGATCACCGCCTCGAACCCGCGCTCCGATATCCGGTAGAACCAGCCCTGCTGACTGGCCGGCTTGTGTTTCAGAATCTTGGCGCACATCATGGGCGTGAGCGTCAGAGAAACAACCGCCGACACCAAAATGGTGACGGCCAGGGTGACGGCGAATTCGCGGAACAGCCGGCCCACGATGTCGCCCATGAAGAGCAGAGGGATCAGCACCGCGATCAGCGAAACGGTGAGCGAAACGATGGTGAATCCGATTTGCTCGGAGCCCATCAGCGCGGCTTGCAGCGGACGATGCCCTTCCTCGATATAGCGCGAGATGTTTTCGATCATCACGATGGCGTCGTCCACCACGAAGCCGGTGGAAATGGTCAGAGCCATCAGCGAAAGGTTGTTCAAGCTGTAGCCCAGCAAATACATGACCGCGAACGTGCCCACCAAGGAGAGCGGAACGGCCACGCTGGGAATAATGGTGGCGGAGAGATTGCGCAAAAACAAGAAGATCACCATCACCACCAACCCGACCGTGAGCATCAACTCGAATTGCACGTCCGCGACCGAGGCTCGGATGGTAGTGGTGCGATCCGTCAGAATCTTGACGCCGACCGAATGCGGCAGCGACGTCTGAAGCTGTGGGAGCAAGGCTTTGATGCGATCCACAACGGCGATAATGTTCGCGCCCGGCTGCCGTTGGATGTTCACGATCACCGCGCGAGTATCGTTCATCCACGCGGCCTGCCGGCTATTCTCGATGTCGTCGATGATGGTGGCCACGTTGGATAACCGGACCGGCGCGCCATTACGGTAGGCGACGATCATGGGCGCATAGTCGGCGCTCGAGAGCAACTGATCGTTGGCGCCGATCTGGTAGTCCTGGTGCGGGCCGTCGAAATTGCCTTTGGCCTGATTCACGTTGGCGGCCGTGATGGCGTTTCGGACGTCCTCCAGATTCAGCCCGTAATAGGCCAGCGACGTGGGATTAGCCTGAATGCGAACCGCCGGTTTCTGGCCGCCGCTGATGCTCACCAGTCCGACGCCGGGTAACTGGGAGATCTTAGGGACCAGACGCGTATCGGCCAGGTCCTCAACCTTGAAAAGCGGGAGCGCGTCGGAGGTCAGCGCCAAAGTGAGAATGGGTGTGTCGGCGGGATTGACCTTGGCGTAGATCGGCGGCGTGGGGAGGTCCGGCGGCAAGTAGGTGCCGGAGGAATTGATGGATTGCTGGACCTCTTGTTCGGCCACGTCGATATTCAGGCTGAGGTTGAATTCGAGCGTGATCACCGAACTACCGTCCGAACTGGTGGACGTCATCTGCTGCAGCCCGGGAACCTGGCCGAGTTGCCGCTCGAGAGGCGCGGTGACCGAGGACGCCATGACATCCGGGCTGCCGCCTGGATAGAACGTGATCACCTGGATGGTAGGGTAGTCGACCTCGGGAAGCGCCGATACCGGCAGTTGCTTATAGGCAACGCCGCCGACCAGAAGAATGCCGGCCATCAGAAGCGAGGTCGCCACCGGGCGGACAATAAACGTCCGGGACGGGTTCATGAATTGCCTTTCGGATGCCTCCCGCCGGATTTCCCGCCAGGAGATTTTCCGTCTCCGCCACCCTGAAAACTCCCGGCGCCTGGACCGGATTTCGGAGACCGGCCGCCTCTCGGTCTGCCGCCGTCAGGCTCTTCACCGGCAACTTGGACGTTGACCTGGCCATTGTCTTCCAACCTATCCACGCCAACGGTGACAACCGCGTCGCCAGGTTCGAGGCCCGATACGATTTCGGTTTGGTCACCCTCGGTGGCGCCCACCGTAACCGGACGAACCGTCACGCGCTGATTCGGCTGAACCAGCCACACATAGGCGCCGGCTGCATTGCGCTGTACTCCCGCATTGGAGAGAACGGTGACGCCGTGTTTTTCGTCCACCAGCAGCCGGGCATTCACGAACTGGCTGGGAAAAAGCTTGTTGGTAGGATTCGCGAACGTCGCTCTTAGCCGAAGAGTGCCGGTGCTGGGGTCGATTTGATTGTCGATCGTATCCAAGGTTCCCTCGGCCAGCTTGTTCTGATTCTCACGATCCCAAGCTTCCACGGGCAGCGTGTGGCCGGAGTGCAGCTTCTCCTGGACGGGAGGGAGTTGATCCTCCGCCACAGTGAAGATCACGCTGATCGGATCGAGCTGCGTAATCACCACCAAGCCCGACGTGTCGGTGGCATGCACGATGTTTCCGGGATCCACCAGCCGCAGGCCTACTCGGCCAGTGATGGGAGACGTGATATGGCAATACACCAGGCTCAATTTGGCGGTGTCGACCTGC
>JBEKHQ010000403.1:0-4242 GCA_050012195.1 Bryobacteraceae bacterium
CATTTCGGTTACGTTCAAGCTGGGCACTAATCCCGACACCGCCACGGTACAGACCCAGAACAAGGTGAACATCGCGTTGCCGCGGCTGCCGCCGGAAGTGCAACGCCAGGGTTTGGTGGTGAAGAAGGTGTCGAGCGCGTTCTTGATGGTGATCAGCTTGGACTCGCCCGACAACCGCTACGACTCGCTGTTCCTCACCAATTACGCGCAAATCAACCTTCTCAACCAGATCGGAAGTCTCCCGGGAGTCGGCGATACCAGGCTCGGCTCGCAACTGCTGTACTCGATGCGGGTGTGGGTGAATCCCGACAAGATGGCGAAGCTCGGCTTAACCGCCACGGACGTGAGCAACGCTATCGCGGCGCAAAACCGGCAGAATCCGGCGGGCTCCTTGGGCCAGGCGCCCTCGCCTCCCGGAACCGATTTCCAATATGCCGTGACCGCGCAGGGACGGCTGCTCGACCCCAATGAATTCGCTGACATCGTGGTGCGCGCGCAACCCGACGCGTCGCTGGTGCGGATCCGCGACATCGGAAGAGTGGAACTCGGCGCGCAAACCTATTCGGGCTTCAGCCGGATCAATGGCCGCAATTCCGGGAGCATCATCGTTTTTCTTTCGCCGGGCGCCAACGCAGTCCAGACCGCCGATGAGGTGAAAGCCTTTCTGGCAAGCGCCAAACAGACCTTCCCGAGCGGAATGGAATACGTGGTCCCGTACGATTCCACCATGTTCGTGCGCGCCGCCATCCGCGACGTCATCATTACGCTATTCACGGCCGTCGGCCTTGTGATTCTGGTGGTGTTCATCTTCCTGCAAAACTGGCGCGCTACGCTCATCCCGCTGCTGACGGTGCCGGTGGCGGTGGTCGGCACTCTGGCGCTTTTCCCGCTGTTGGGATTCTCCATCAACATCACCAGCTTGTTCGGACTCGTGCTGGCCATCGGCATCGTGGTGGATGACGCCATCGTCGTGGTGGAAGCCGTGCAACGCAACATCGACGACGGATTACCTCCGCGAGAGGCCACCATCCGAGCCATGGAGCAGGTTTCCGCTCCCGTGGTGGCCATCGCGTGCATTCTGGCGGCGGTCTTCATTCCGGTGGCGTTCCTAGGCGGGATCAGCGGGCAAATCTACAGACAGTTCGCGTTGACCATCGCCGCTTCGGTGTTGCTCTCCGCGTTCAGCGCCCTCTCGCTCAGTCCGGCGCTCAGCGCCATGCTCTTGAAACCGCACCGAGCCTCGCGCGGACCGGCTACCAGGCTTTTCGGTTACTTCAATTCCGCCTTCGAATGGACCACCAACACCTACCTGCGCGGTGTCGGCTTGATGATCCGCCGATCCGCGATCGCGCTCATTGCGTTGTTCGCTTTCTGGGTGGCGGGCGCGGCGCTGTTCAAAAAATTGCCCAGCGGATTCCTCCCGGACGAAGACCAGGGCGCCATTTTCGTATCCGTTCATCTGCCGGACGGCGCATCCATGGATCGGAACGACGCGGTGGTGAGAAAGATCGAGGACAAGATCGCGCATCTCGATGGCGTCCAGGGTTGGTTCGTGATCGGCGGCACCGACTTTGCGACGCAAACGAGCAGCTCGAATGTGTCCGGCATCATCATGGATTTGAAGCCGTGGGATGAGCGCAAGACTCCCGAGTTGCAGTTGAGCGCGATTCTCGCGCGCGCCAACGCAGCGTTCTCCGAGGTGCCCGAAGCGGTCACGTTTGCGTTCGGATTACCGCCCATCACTGGCTTGAGCATCACTGGAGGGTTTCAATTCATGCTCGAGGATCGCGGCGGCGGCGAGCTGGATCAACTGAGCAGCGTGGCCGACTCGTTGGTGGACCGGGCGCACCAGAATCCGGAGATCGGCAGCATCATCAGCACGTTCCGCGCCGCGGCGCCGGCCTTCAAAGTCGACATGGATCTCGCCAAATTGCAGACGCTGGGAGTGCCGGTCACCGATGCGTATAATGCTCTGCAAACCTTTCTCGGCGGACTTTATGTCAACGACTTCAACCGCTTCAGCCATACCTGGCAGGTCCTGGTGCAGGCGGAGCCGGAGTTTCGGAGCCGTCCCTCGGATATCGACCGCTTCTACGTGCGTAGCAATGACGGCAACATGGTCCCGCTCGGCACGCTGGCGTCCGTACAGCCGACCACGGGCCCGGATATCGTTTTCCATTACAACCGATTCCGCGCGATTCAGATTCTCGGCGGACCGGCGCAGGGCGTAAGCTCGGGCGAGGCCATCAAGGTTATGGAGAAAATCGCGGCCGACTCGCTTCCCACCGGCTACGGATACGAATGGACCGGAACCACTTATCAGGAGAAACAAGCGCAGGGTCACGAGGGCGTCATCTTCGGATTCGCCACCGTGCTGGTGTTTCTGTGCCTGGCCGCGCTCTATGAGAGCTGGTCGATTCCATTCGCGGTGCTCCTCTCGCTGCCGCTGGGTCTGTTCGGCGCGCTGCTGGCGGTCTGGCTTCGCGATTACCCGTACGACATCTATACGCAAATCGGAATCGTGACCTTGATCGGCCTGGCCGCCAAAAACGCGATTCTGATTGTCGAGTTCGCGAAAGACAGCCGTGAAAAGGAAGGACTGTCCGTTCGCGACGCGGCGTTGCATGCCGCCAAGCTGCGATTGCGGCCCATTTTGATGACTTCGTTCGCGTTCATCCTGGGCGTGGTGCCGTTATTCCTCGCCACCGGAGCGAGCGCGGCGTCGCGCAGGTCGCTGGGAACGGCCGTTTTCGGCGGGATGAACGCCGCCACGCTGCTAGCCGTCTTCTTCGTCCCGGTCCAGTATTTCGTCATCGAGAGTTTCGTGGCCCGCAGGCGTCGGAGCACGCCGGCGAAAGAGCGACAACCGGAGTTTGCCGATTGAAGCCGGGTTTACCGCTCGTTACTTTCGCTTTAGTACTGCTGACCGGCTGCGTGCTGGGTCCGAAGTATCAGCGGCCGACCGAGCCTTTGCCGGATCAGTTTCGCGGCGCCACGGAGCCTGCCGGCAACGCGTCCATCGCCGATGTCAAATGGTTCGACCTGTTTCAAGATGACACGCTGAAACAACTGGTCCAGACCGCGCTTCAGCGGAACTTCGACGTTCGAATCGCGGCCGAGCGAGTGCTGGAAGCCCGCGCGCAAGTGGGAGTGACGCGCGCAGACCTGTTCCCTACCCTGGACGCCCAGGCCCAATTCACCACCGCGCGCAGTTCCTCCATCGGTTCGTTTCTCTTTGCTCCCGGCACTCCCGTCAGCAGCACTTATACACAGGCCGGCCTGGCGCTTTCGTGGGAGATCGACCTGTGGGGCCGCGTGCGACGGCTCACCGAAGCCGCGCGAGCGCAATACCTGGCCACCGAGGACGCCCGCAATGGCGTCGTGCTGTCGCTGATCTCGGACGTGATGAGCAACTACTTCACGCTACGCGAACAGGATCTGGAACTGGAGATCGCGCAGCGCACCCGGGAGGCGGCCGAGCACAATCTGCGGCTGATCCAGCTTCGAAAGGAGCGCGGCGCCGCCAATGGATTGGAAGTACACCAGGCCGAGCAGTTCTTGTATACCGCCACGGCTCAAATGGCGGCTACTGAACGCTCCATCGGCCAGACCGAGGACGCGCTCAACCTGCTGCTGGGGCAAGCGCCCGCGAACGTGCCGCGCGGCAAGAATCTGGAACAGATCGCGACGGAGCCGGAACTTCCGGCCGGCCTGCCCTCCGCGCTGATCGAGCGCCGCCCCGACATCCTTCAGGCGGAGGAGAACCTGATCGCCGCCAACGCCCAGATCGGCGCCGCGCGAGCGCTGTTTTTTCCGCAAATCTCGCTCACCGGATTCCTGGGCGGCCAAAGCCAGCCGCTGCTGCAGCTCTTCACGGGCCCCGCGCGCATGGCGAACATCGGGCCCGCCGCTACCATCCCGATTTTCCATGCCGGCCTGCGCGCCGGTCTGCATCTGACCGAGGCCCAGCAGCGCGAGATGCTGCTCAGCTATCAAAAGACGATCTATGGCGCGCTCCGAGAGGTCTCCGACGCCCTGGTGGCGCACACCCGTACGCGTGATCAGCGCCATGAAGAAGAGAAACTGGTCACCGCATTGTCGGAGAGCGTGCGGCTGTCGGAGCTTCGCTACCGGGGCGGCCTGGATAGCTACTTACAAGTACTGGACGCCGAACGCAATCTGTTCGGAGGGCAGCTTACGCTGGCGCAGTTGCGTCTCTTGGAGCTTGAATCCGTGATCCAG